>JACZUR010000157.1 GCA_022573095.1 Gemmatimonadota bacterium
TTTATGGCTAGTCTGGTCTCAACTTGATGAGGACTACGCGATCTCCAGAACTGAAACATCTGATTCGGGCCCTCATGAGCAACCCAGACAATCAGATCTACATGGAGAACCTTTGGGAAAACTAGCAACCTAGGGAGATCGACTCTCCGGAAAGAGAGAGACCAGCACGTAATTGTCCATGCTAAGATATTCATCGGCGGCCCTGCGAATTCTTTCCTTCGTTAGACCGTCTATGAGCTCCTCAAGGCGAAGGATCATCTCGGGATCAGTACCATAACGTTCTGCTCTGACCAGATTCGACACCCAAAAATCATTCCGCCGCAAACTGGTTTCGTAGCTGAGCCTCTGAGCTTGTTGCACCTTGACCAGGTTTGAGTCCGATGGCCCGGCTGTTGCAAGGCTTGCGATCTGTTCGAACACTACTGCAATCAGTTCATCCGTGCGTTCAGGATCGGATCCGAAGGTAATGTGAAACGAATATCCGTGATCCGGTTCCCTTTCGACCTCAGCGGAAACGCCCACATGGTACGTTCCTCCCAGATCTTCTCTGAGGCGTTCTCTCAGCATGATTTCCAGGACTGCGGCCGTTGAGGAGAGGATGTATCGGTTGTGTCTTGTTGGGCTGAGCTCGCCCGTGAACACGATCTCCGTTCGGCTCTTAGGTTCGATGCCCGCCACTACACGTTTTCGGATCACACCAGACGGAGCCTCGATACCGACATCCTGCCATGATTCCTGCCGGCCCGTCGACGGCAAGCCACCCAGGTAGGTCTCAACGAGCGATCTTATGGAATCCGGCTCGAACTTTCCAACGATGATAAACGTGAAATCCCCGGCATCAGCAAAGCGGTCGCGGTAGAACTCATAGGAGGTTTCCAGATCCATCCCCTCGAAGAACTCCGGCGTTATTGGACGTGCGCGCAGATGTCCTTGTGAAAGGGTGACGGATACTGTATCGCTAAAAACCGCCTCTGGATCTGCACCGCGATTCGCAAAGAAAGCACTCATCCGGGAACGAAATGACTGAAAAGCTACGCTGTCGCTCCGCGGCTGGGTGAAGTAAAGATAGATGAGTTGAAACATCGTCTCGATATCTTCAGGGGAAGCGGACCCAGCAAGACCTTCAGTAAACGTTGCAATACTCGGGGAAACTCTCACAGCCTTCCCGGCGAGGGCCTTCTGCAGATTTATGAGATTGAAATCTCCAACACCCCCTTGCGACACAACCGAGGACGCGGTACGCGCGGCTATGAAGTCTTCGTCGGATGCGAGCGAGGTTCCACCGGGACTGAACGCCCGGAAGACAACCTCGTCGTCCTCGAAGTCAGTCGATTTGAGCAGGACACGCACGCCATTCGCCAGCTCCCAGATCACAACGCCCAGAGATGGGTACGCAGATTCTTCGATGACTTCGGAACCCGCCGGAGCATTCGCAATCAGCGGAGCTTCCGTCACCGTATCCTCGTACGGTTCGATCGGCACATCATCTATACTCTCAAGAACTAGCTGCAATCCAGATTCCGTGGGCTGCTCTATCTCATCATTTATCGGCGAATTGGACAATATCACGCGGCTCTGATCTGTGAGCCACTGTTCCGCGAGGCTGTTGACGTCTGACAGCGTTATCGTAGGTAGAAACGTACGGTACAGTTCGAGTTCAACTTCTATCCCGGGAATCGGTTCGTCCGTCAGATAGTTACGCCTGTACTCGGCCGCGAATGAACGGGACTCTCGCGTGCCTCTGTCGGCAAAGAACTGTTCCATGCCTCTGAGTGCCTCCGCTTTCGCTCGCTCCAGTTCGCTTTCCACAAATCCGTGTCTCTCGACACGTTCGGCTTCAACGAGCAACGCGCGCAATCCGGTCTCGATTGCGCCCCCTGCTACCAGCGCCGCGAGAAAATACACCTCACCAGATCTGACTAGCTGGCCCTGTGACGAAAATCCAAAAATGAACGGCGGATCACTCGTGTGCGTGAGTTCAGCCAGCCGGTCGTTGAACATGGAGTTATATAATTGTTCAACAATGCTCTGTCTGTAGGACCCCACACTGCCTTGTTCTCTGAGTGGTTGCTTGTGATAGACGGATACCATGGAGGTCGCAGCTTCGGGATCGGAGGCGAGCGCGAACAGCGTTTCGGCGTGTGGGGGCACATCAAACACCGGGCGTGGTGTGGCGCCGGAGATCAAAGGAATGCCGCCGAACCGGTCGCGGATCAGAGTTTCGATTGCATCAGGATCAAAGTCGCCGATCGCTATCACCGCCATCAGATCGGGTCGATACCATCTTTCGTAGAAGCCGGTCAGCCTCTCATATTCAAAATTTTCCAGCGACTCGATAGTTCCAATTGGCAGCCGGTCGGCATATCGCGAATTCGCGAAAAGAGTCGGAAACTGTTCGTCCCGCATCCGGGCGTCCGCTCCCCTACCCCTCCTCCATTCCTCGATTACTACCCCTCGCTCGAGTTCGACTTCCTCACGATCAAAGGTCACTTTGTGCGCCCACTCTTCCAGAATCCTGAACCCCGTATCCAGTATCTCTGCGTCATCCGTCGGAACAGTCAGCCGGTAGATAGTTTCATCGAAACTCGTAGAGGCATTGATGTCCGCCCCAAACCGCATTCCTACAGTCTCGAGGTAGTCGATTATCGCCTGCTTCTCGAAGCTCTCGGTTCCGTTGAACGCCATATGCTCGGCGAAATGAGCAAGTCCTAGCTGATCGTCGTCCTCAAGTACCGAGCCCACGTTCACGACGAGCCGGAGTTCTGCCCTATTCTCCGGCCGCTGGTTTGCTCTCACGTAATACCGAAGACCGTTCTCGAGGGTGTTGATCCTGACCTGTGAGTCAACGGGTAATCTCTCGGCGAGATCGAGTTGTTGAGCCCCAATCGCCTGGGCCAAAACGGCCGCAAGTACGGCGTTAACCGTAGCAGTTACTCTCAACATGTATCTCATACTTAGAATTTACTCCTAGGATTTACCCCGTGACTGGGACACTGTGTCCGGCATTCGGCAGGACCAATGCGCCCGGCAGGATTCGAACCTGCGACCTACGGATTAGAAGTCCGCTTAAGTATTACGACAAGTGTCCACACAGTCTAGGGCATGATTAGCAAACCTCACAAAAATAGCGTACTAGGCAAAGAGCCCGGGGAGACTCGGGCTCTTGTTTTGTCCACACAGTCCATAGCGTCCACACCGTTAGGGCACAATCGGAGCACAGATGAGTGATCTAGGTACGGCCACCATCCGGGTGGTCAAAGCTTCAAGGGTGCTAGCCGATATCGATAAGCTGGTCTGGATCGAGATTTACCACTTAGACCAGGGACCGGAAGGGTGCTACATACTACCCGATACCTTGGCGCGGCGCATCGGTAGATCTAGGGACACGATGGAGCGATCTAGGCGACGGTTGAAGGACGCTGGTTTGCTCTACTCAGTCCCCCGCCCCGGGTACTGCGACAGATGGCACGTTGCGCTACCAGCTAAGTGTGTCGCGGTAAGCTCTCGACCCACTGACGAAGACGTTGAGGTAGCGGCTAACCAACTCGACGAACTCATTAGCCAACCTGGCGGCAACAGTGCCGCCAAGATAATTGATAACCTGGCGGCACACATGCAACCAAGTTCACCCAAACCTGGCGGCACCCCTGCATCCAACCTGGCGGCAAATGAGACGCAACCTGGCGGCACCCCTGCGGTCCCTATTAAAGGAAGAGTACTGATAAGTACAGAATCAGTACTGAAGGACGAAGAACGGATTGAGAAAAAAAATGAAACTGCTAAAGAACAGAAACGCTCTCCACCAAACTGGATTGCCGAGGCTAAACGGATCGCGAGGGAAAGAGAAAGCACGATGGCCGGAAAGTAACGGACGGGTGAGAAAGACGGTACGGGCCACTCCGCGAAGGTAGGAAAAGTTGACATTACTGAAAGGGGCCAAACATGGCGACCTCAAACTCGCCCAAGCTGAACGTCGATGGTTTGCAGTTCCTCTGTGCAACTGACTACCTCTCCGATGAGGACCCGTGCGAGGATCTCGAAGAAAAAGTCTGGGTGGGTTATCGCAAGGGTCGCGAAGTCCCCAGTGCAACCGGTGTTGACAAACGAAAGCGAATAACGCCCCGAAGTGTCGGTGAGACCCTCGGCCAAGATCCTGTTTTCAACGAAGCCGAATTGGAATACCACTACCTCAGCGCCGACTACAGGAGACCCGTCGTCGGCCGCCGTGACCGTGCCCTCCACCCGAATGGTCAAGGACCGTGGCTCTGTGGTACCACGACAAGCCAGTACGAAGAGCGCGACCAGACAAAGAGATACGTGATGCATGTTGGATTCCCCCCGTATGCTATGGCTAGCAGAATACCAGCGAGCCGTCAAGTAAACGTCAACCGAGGGCCGAAGTATGGATGGAAGAACGCTACGAGTTAGGGCCGTCTGATGTTAACGCACTGCCTCCCATGGGCCACGAAGGGGGGAGATACCGACATCAGCTACCCCCAAGTCGGCCCTCCAATTTGCGGTACCGGACATGCTAGTTCTGTTTCCGAGAGAACCGGAAAGCAGACCTGTTTGACGAGCATTCATCGTATCGAAACCGAAGCTCACTTCGATTCCACATTCCTTGATACAAAGCCACCCGTCGTCGCCGACGGTCCCGTTCACGATTGTGCCACTAGTCGACCTATCAAGGATTGTATCGCCCCGCAGCACGCAGATGAGCCCCCCACCGCTGTAGGTCCCGGTGAAGGTATTGTCGTTGAGCTGGATCGTGACGTTCCCGCTGCGGTCGAGTTGGATCGTGATCGTCGTATCCGAGCCTTGGAACGTGCCGGACCAGCCGGTGTCGTTGGGCACCAGGTCGATGACGGGGACGTTGTACATCAACTCATCGGAGATCGCGCCGGTAAAACCGACCTTCAGGAGTCCGAAGGTGTAGGCGTACTTCTTGTTGAGTTCATCTCGCTCGCTGTCGCTGAGCCAGGCCATGGGCACCTTGACCTTGGGCGTGTCGCTGGGAGGACGGGAGAACGAGTTTGCTGCCTTGAGCATGCCCATCGAGCAGAGAGCCGGGCGGCTGGTGGAGGGGATTTCGGTGATGCGGCGGCTATGGAGTGAGTCCGACGTAACCTTCGACGGTCGCTACTACCACCTGGACCATGCCAACATCTCACCCAAGCCGGCTAGGCCAGGAGGAATCCCCGTGATATTCGGTTCCGCCGCCGAGCCGTCGTTGCGCCGGGCGGGGCGTGTCGGCGATGGCTGGATCCAGGGTGGCAGGGGCGGCCCTGAGAGCTTCGGCAAGGCGTGGGCTACGGTCCAGCAGGCGGCCCAAGACGCCGGACGCGACCCCGCGGCGCTCGCCAGCGCCAAGCTGCTTTACACGAACCCTGGCAACGACAAGGCCAAGGCCGAGCGCAAAGATCTCGAGTCTCGTCTGAAGAAGCTTCGTGCCACGGGGCCGAAGCAGCCGATGGCGATATCCGTCCAGGACGAGCCCAGTTCCGC
>JACZUR010000158.1 GCA_022573095.1 Gemmatimonadota bacterium
CGGCGTCGGTGATCGGTCGGCTACGCTGCAAGATGTGTTGGTGAGAGCGGGAGAGGCCCATGCGACCGAAATCCATCTGGATACGGATGAGGCGAGCGCGTTCGGCGTGTCCGATGGAGACAAGGCGACAATACTTGGTAAGTCGGGTCGAAATGCAGGTAGAGCAACTACTGGACGCCGCTTGGTCACTGAGCGAGATGTCGCTGCGATCGCGGCCCGAGGAGAGACTCTCTCTCGCGGTGAAAAATGTGTTGTAACTCCGGCTGCACGCGATCGCGCTAAGGCTCTCGGTATCTGGCGTGAAACCCGTGAGTGATGCCGCGACTCCTGTAGAGCTCAGAGTTAGATATGCGGAAACAGATCAGATGGGGGTCGCGTATCACTCTCACTACCTAGTCTGGTGTGAGGTGGCACGTACCGATCTAATGTGCCAACTTGGGGTACGGTATAGAGAATTGGAGGAATTGGGTGTCCGGCTGGCTGTCGTGGATGCCCGTGTTAGATACAGATCGCCAGCACGCTACGACGACTTGTTGCGTATACACTCTTGGATTCGTGATACGAGTTCGCGCAGGGTTATTTTTGGATACTGGGTGGAAAAGGCTGACGATTCGACCTGTCTTGCCACTGCCGAGACCGCACTAATGGCGCTCGATAATAGGAATCAAATAAGCAGAATCCCTACATTTGTTCAGGAAAAATTGGTACCTGTTTCGGACCCTATGCGCATTTAGCGCAGTAGCCGGTGTATTCGCATCGCCGCTAGTAGCCCAGGACGAGGCGGTCGCGGATGCGCTTGCGCGTCTGATGGCGGCAGAAGATAGACGCGAATATGAATCCGAAGTTCTCGGCAATTCCTCCCGCTACCCGGACCCGATCGTAAGGCGCCAAGCAGCGTTATCGATGGGCCGCTTGGGAGATCCCGCAGCTATCCCACTGCTATTCGAGATGCTACTGGATAGCGACTCGACGGTTCGACGGAACGCGGCGTTTGCTCTCGGATTGATTGGTGACCTTTCCGGTTTTGACAGACTGCGCGAGTTCGTTCTGGATACGCCGGGAGAAGAACATTACGAGGCGCACGCGGAAGCAGTGACGGCGATTTCCCGCATCGGTGGCTCCGAAGCCACCGAGTTCTTTAGGGAATTCTTGGGAAGGTTCCAAAACGTCGGGGAGGAGGGACCACCCCCATCTATTGTTCGCGCACTAGTGGATTCGTGGAGGCTGCGCGAGAACGCTCCGGTGGATTTACTTGTGCGATTTGCCGAGTCGGAGAACTACCAGACGCGCTGGAGTGCAATTTATTCGCTAGCGCGGCTAAGGGACTCACGTGGAGCGACGACCTTGCTTGCAGCCACCGGCGATGAGGATGCCGAGATAAGGTCGTTGGCTGTCAGGGCTCTCGATGCAACGTTTGCGGATTCTTCAGGCTTAGATAGAGCTGCGCTTGCCGGTCGCGTGCGACGATTGGTAAATGATGATCACGAGCACGTGCGAATTAATGCGCTTCGTGCGCTGGCCACCTTCGCTGATTCGAATCTTGCTCCGGTGGCGATCGACAGAATGTCCGATCAGAAAGCCAATGTTCGGGTCCAGGCCCTTGTCACGCTCGGACGGCTCGGTGGTAGCGAGTCGGTCGCGGTGCTGCGGGAGCGTCTCGACGATAGAAATTTCGCGATCAGGCGCCAGGCTCTCATAAGCTTGAGTTCGATACCTGGATCGGGAGCGCTGGAGTTTCTAGGTGAGTGGTTTGCAAGCGGCGACTGGAGGGATCGTATCGTTGCCGCGCAGGGGCTTGCCGCCGTCGAAGGGGACACTGCTCTGGCCTGGTTAGAACATCTCAGCGGAGACGAGGATCCCCGCGTTGCCGCTGCCGCGCTCTCTGGAGCGGCACGTGTCGATTCGACCTATGCCAGGTTCATTGCGCGAGAATTGATCGGCCATGCGGATGCCGTAGTTCGCGCTGCTGCTGCCGCTCAGATTGCGGTTGAACCGGACGTTGCTGACATCCAACCCTTAGCGGATGCCTTTCGGCTATCGCAAAGCGACAGCATCAGTGACGCACGCATAGCGATCGTCAGAGCGCTTGGCGCAGTTTCACAGCTCGGCCCCGGGGCAGCTATGGCGGTGGAAAGCGGTTTCCTCGATCTGTTCGGGGAGCCTGACGACTATCTCGTGCGCCGTGCAGCGGAGCAGAGTTTTCCCGCTGCTGCTGCGCGGTGGCGGCCTGCAATTCCTCTAATGACTCGCCGCGAGCTGGGTGACTATAGGGAGATCGCCCGCAATCTTATCTTGCCTGCCGCGCGTAGCGGAGTAGTACCTAGGGTAACGATCGAAACGGATCGTGGTCGAATCGAGCTGTCGCTGCTGCCGATTGAAGCTCCTCTCACAGTTCAAAATTTTCTGGAACTGATCGATCGCCGTTTCTTTGATGGAGGTGTGTGGCATCGTGTGGTGCCGAACTTTGTCATTCAAGATGGCGATCCTCGGGGCGACGGGCAGGGTGGTCCCGACTACGCCATACGAGACGAAATCAATGTTGAGCGGTATGAGAGGGGGACCCTGGGCATGGCGTTGTCGGGTCCCGATACCGGTGGTAGTCAGTTCTTTATTACGCACAGCGCGCAGCCGCATCTCGATGGGATCTATACCGTGTTCGGAAGGGTAGTATCGGGCTACAACGTTCTCGACAATATTACACAGGGTGTTACCATAAGGCGTATCCGCAAATCTTAGCAGAACGCAATTCCTTGGCCAGAAGAGTTTTCTTTCTAATCGCAGCAACATGTTTTGTCGCGCCGACAGCCAGCGCGCAAATAAACGTGTTCGGCCAAAACAAGATTCATTATCGGGACTTCGAGTGGCAGGTTCTCAGAGGTGAGCACGTGGATCTGTACTATTATCCCGAAGAGGACGAACTGGCACGGTTAGCTCTTGTTTATGCCGAAGAGAGCTTCGACACGCTGGAAGTAAAATTCGGGCACTCGCCCAGGCGGCGCATCCCCATGATCATCTACGCGTCGCATGCCGATTTTGAACAGACGAACATTCTGCCGTTTGTGCCTCCAGAGGGGATTCTGGGAGTTACCGAGTTTCTCAAACGTCGCGTTGCGCTCCCGTTTAATGGAAACTATGCACAATTCCGCCACACTTTGCGGCATGAACTCGTGCATTTCTTCCAGCTGAGTATCCTGTCAGAAACCCGGCGCCGGCACCCGCGCAGAGTTCGGGTTCGTCTGCCCTTGTGGTGGTCGGAAGGCTTGGCAGAGCATTGGTCGGAAGGGGAGGACACGATCGATGAAATGTTCCTGCGCACGATTACGATTGAGGGATTGCTGCCGAGTATCGAGCGGCTGAATTTCGTCAGGTCCAATGTCGTGTACCCGCTCGGGGGATCGATTCACAACTGGCTTGCGGATCGTTTCGGTGATTGGCGCGTGCAAGTGATGTACAGGGATCTGTGGAAGTATCGAGATTTTGCCGCTGCTATTCAGGGTATCTACGGCGTGTCGATCGACGATCTGAGCAGGCAGTTTCAGTTCTATTTTAGACAGAAATACTTCCCATCGATCAACGAACGGACGCCCGTCGCTACTACAGCCACGAGACTCGAGGACTTCGCCATCAAGCCGGTAGCCTACCGTAGCGCTCGCGACTCGATCACACGTTTCCTTTTCATGTCTCCCAGCACCGGATACATGAATATCTATTCGATGGATTGGTATGGTGAAAATCGCGAGACTGTCATTAGGGGCGAAAGATCAGCAGAATTCGAATCCTTCCATCCGTTTGCGTCGCGCCTGGATGTTCGCGATGATGTCGTCGTTCTGTCGAGTAAGTATATGGAACGTGACGCCCTCTTCTTCTGGGACATGAACACGGGCGAGATGGTTGGGAGATATCAGTTTCTTAATCTCGTATCGATGCGTTCGCCGTCGTGGAGTCCCGACGGGACGGCAGTCGTATTCAGTGGTCTGACGGTCGGTGGATACTCAGACCTCTACCTGTTACGTCTTCCTGCGGGTGATCTCGATCAGCTGACGAGCGACCGATTCGAGGATCTCGATCCCAGCTTTAGTCCAGATGGCAATAGCATCGTGTTCGCTTCGGATAGGACGCCGCTTGGTGCATCAGGGGCAAAGAATCTCTTTATTCTGGATCTAGAGACGCTCGAGACTAGATATGTGACGTACGGTGCCTGGGTGGATCAAACCCCCCGGCCGTCGTACCGGAAGCCGTGGGAAAGGCGAGCGTCAGCGTTGTGTTGGCTCCGTGAACGCCCAAGCTGGCCTGTGGGTCGGAAAAATCAATCGCACCGGCGAACTCGGCGTTGATGAGGTCGCTTCCGGAGGCGTTGGGGTCGCCGACGTTGATGATGCCCATTGCCGTGAGTATTGAATCCGGGTTCAGCCGATGGGTTCTCGTTACGCCGGTGTTGGGGCCGGCGAAGGTTATCGCATGACGAAAACCCGCGGGGTTAGTCAAGGATCCGCTGATATCGGTATTACCAAGGAACGCCAAAGTACCCACGGTGGTATCGCCGGTCGACGTTTGCTGCCAGTCGGTCCTGATTGTGGCGAGACGGCTTTCCGTCTGCGTTACGATCCCCGCGTTGACAAAACGACCCGGGTTCTTGGGTGTATTGGTGATGATCGAGTACGCGCTATTGAGATTGAGGTTGATGTCAAACGTACTGCCGTCCGCGTTTTGCAACACGGCGCCGTTGTCGAGCACGATATCGCGGCCTTGCCAGCGGAACCCGCCCTCCGCGATGACAGTGCGTCCATCGAGCGTGAGGCCAGAGACGGCGCGTACCAATCCTTGCGTCGTAGTCGTGCCTGGTCCTGACATGATTCCATCCCAGCGGAATGCACCCGACACATTGGTGTCACCGACAAACGGTATGGTGCGCCGCGCCGTTCTGCGATGGCGGCGGTCGCGTATTCGCTGCCGTCAGCGAACCATTACGTCGCGAGCGTGATCGAAGTCGTTATATCGGAACCGCCCACTACCGCCGTGGCGGCGAATACCTGAACCATGGGTCTAGACATTCGATCACCTCCTTTTGCTGTTGAGCCAAGGCCTAAACATTTGTCACCGGCAGTGATTCGTGTCAAGAGGCGAGCGGTGACGACGAACAAGATCGCTAACACATTCCTATGATATCGAGGCCGCCATGAAGGCCGACGAAATGCTGGAGCGCGACGACATGGATTGCAGGGCAGTGTCGCTGTGGATCGTGGATGCCATCAAAGACACGCAGCGGGAGACGCCACGCCCTGGCGAACACCGGCACTGACCGGCTCAGGCCTGCTGCTACGATGGGCCGAGCCGTGCCCACGATAGTCTTGGGCATGTCCATTCCGCCAGTCGTCGGATCAGCCCAGACTTGCCCTCGTGAGGGGGTGAACCAATGACGCGACTATGAGTAAAAGCCGCGAGATTTTGGTCGACGGCCTGACGGTCGAGATTAT
>JACZUR010000159.1 GCA_022573095.1 Gemmatimonadota bacterium
CGACGACGGTGACATCGGTGTGTCCCAACTCACTTCCATCCACGCTGACCGAGATCCTGTAGCCGCCAAGATCGACCCCGCGGGTACGCCAGTGCACGACATAGTGCGCCTCGTCATCGTCCTGCGCGACACGGACTGTCTCCAAGTCTGCGGTGCCCGACGTCACCGGCAACTCGCAGGTAGGGTCATCGTCGAGCTGGCAAATCTCCACCACGGGATCGAGGCCAGCGTCGAACGTCCCGCTGAACTCCTGCTCGGGCGCGATGGGTGGCAAGAAGTGGAAGTTGTCCGCTTCCTCGGTGTTAGCCGCCACGATGGCGGCCGAGATATCGGGCAGCTCCGTCATCGCGCCTGGCTGAGCCGGCCCCGTCGAGCTCTCCCCACACCCGACAACAGCCAACACCGTGCCTGCGGCAAGCCCACGCAGCGCGCGGCCCGGCAGGTGCGGCGACCTCGATGTGCCATTCTGAAACATACGTCCTAGTAATTCCGGCATTTGGTTCCTTGATACGCGAAACTTCCAAATTTGCGAATCGCCCTAACTGCAACGCTGTCCGGGTAGACGACTCGAGTATTCTTTGGCAGGGCAATCTATACGAACTACACAATCAGCTCCAGTGACGTAGATCACTAATAGTGCGACGAGCTTCAAAACCAATGATTGTGACCTACGTCACATAAGGAACACTGGGAGCTGATCTTGTTAGCGACTAACGAGAGCGCGGAGCAGCTATTTGGTGGGACGAAATTTTCTCTCTACTGCTAGCTCCGCAACCGTTCCAAAATCTGGACGGCGTTGGTGTTTTCCGGGTTCAATTCCAACGACCGCTCGTAGTTCCGAATAGCAAGATCCGTGTCGCCATTGTTCATGTACGCTTCGCCGAGACTGTCGTAGACGTTAGCGGACTGGGGGTGGATCTCCACATTGAGCTTGAAGATCTCGATCGCCGCCGGCAACAATTCCCTACCCATGAGGCGGTAACCCATAGAGTTCAACTGGTTTTCCGTGGCCGGTCCTGCCGGGAACTGCTCTTGCAGCTCGCGGAACCGAGCGATCCCGGCTTCGGGACCACTGCCGATCAGAGCGGATTCGATCGACGCCACAGCGTGGGCTATCCGTACCATTGGGTTATCCGGGAAGAACTCTAAGTTGAGACTGTGAAGCGCTGCACCGTCGCTGACTGCGCCTGTCCCAGCCAACTCATTGGCCAGATTCCGGAGAATAAACCACCTGAAATCAAATGTGTGGCTCCCATAATACTGCCCGTGCAGCTCGCGGTATCTGGCGATCATGGCATGAATACCACCGTCGGTGTAGGCCTCTCTCAGAACATCGTCGATCATTCTCGGACGCGGCTGGCCCCGGTGGCAAGTCGCACACTCCACAGTCACTGGAGGATCGCCGCGGCTTTCCAGTCCTGCGAGATGCTCGCCGTTGATGCTCCTTACCATCCGCACCATCACGCGGGCTTTGCGCTTGGTCTCCCTTGCGTCCGAGGGGAAGTCAAACGTAGAAAGTGGCTGACCTGCTTCGCCCACGTGGCAGTACTGACACCTCACTCCCAGCGCACTCGTAAACCCTCTCATAACCCCAATGAGTTCCCGGAAGGTAATGTCCTGCGGCAGTACCTGGAGATTGACGAGTGAATCGGGAGGAAACTGCGCGTGCATAGTGCCGGGAACAGCGATGGTAGCTGCAGTGAATGCGAGCGCGGCAGCGGCACCCTTCCCACGAACAACCTGATGTAGTCCAAACATGATCAAGCCTCTTACTTCGTAAAGATATTGGATCCTTAAAGGATACTTTCTCTACCTCAAAATTCGGTTGGTGCGGGGTCAGGATAATGTCAGGAAACGGTCAAGACCCTCCGCATCGCGGCTATGTCACGCGGACGAGTGCGGCAGCAGCCCCCGATGAGCTTGGCTCCGGATTTCCGCCACGTCACACACAGACTGCTAAACTTCGCCGTCTCTCGTGTTCCATCCCACGCCCTCAGACCGCTATCGTATCTTTCGCCCGAATTGGGATAAACAACCACCGGCTTGTCTGAACTCTTTCTAAGCGTCTCGATCAAAGGAATCATGAGAACTGGCGCCGTGCAATTTACGCCGATCGCAATTACCTGAGACTCGTCGCCCAACTCTGCGGCGACGTCTGCCAGCGGCGTTCCGTCGCTGAGCCGCTCTTCATCCCGACAGGTAAAACTAAACCACGCACCTCTTTCAGGGGTCTCCTCTAACAGACTGAGCATCGCACGTGACTCCACTGCCGATGGTATTGTCTCGCAAGCGATCAGATCCGCATCGGTATCCGCGAGAATCCGCCACCGCGGTCGATGAAAGTCGTAAAGAAAATCTTGATCTACTCCGTAATCGCCCCTGTACTCAGACCCGTCGGCGAGAGCGGCGCCGTACGAGCCGACGCTTGCCGCCACCACCGGCCGCACCCTTCCAGCGCGGTTCGACTCGACGCTCCAGAACTCGTCTCTCGCTGCTACCGCGATGTCCACCGACGACTTGAGAAGTCTCTCTGCCTCGGATTGGCTACAGCCCCGAGTCTTGAAGCCTGGAATCGTCGCCTGATAGGATGAAGTGATAATGCAATCAGCCCCCGACTCGAGATAAGAGCGGTGAACCCTCTTAATGTCGTCGGCGTTGTCGATCAAGAGGCGGGCCGACCACAGATCGTCGCGCAGATCGTGACCGAGGGCTTCCAACTCGGTGGCAAGTCCGCCGTCCAGCATCATACATCCGGCTGCATCGACGAACCGTGATACGATCACGGAAATGTCAGGCAACATTTTCACACAAATTTGTTGTGCTAATTCAACACCCGCCGACAATTCAGAAAGTTAACTGCAATCCGATACGCGCGTGGCGCTGCGCCCCCAGAAAATTCGATTCCCCATGGGAGACGTCGTAGAAGGACCGGATTGCTACTTCCTGCTCTGTTTCATCATAGATGCCATCGCCGTTGCCGAATCTTAGCTCCGCCGCTCTCAACATCTCGCAGGCCAGAGGGCCGCCTTCACCCACCCAGACAAGACAGTCATTGGTGAGATCAACAGCTTCCACGGACTCACCAGCGACGTCAACGAAAGTGTGAAAGCCCGAAGCCCGGGCTTCGTTGCTAAGCCTGAGTAGGCCGGGTTCCAGGAAGTTCTGCTCAAAGTGCTGCGGGTTTTGGGCCCTACCGGTCTCTACAAATACCTCGTTGAGGTTGCGGAAGTTGAGAAGATTATCTACGTCGGCGTACAACAAGAGGCGCGTTCGGCCTACGTCAAAGCCTTTGGTGATACGCACGTCGAGCTGCTTAGTCCATGGTGTCTCGGCACTGAGAAACAGACCGCTGCCTGCGAAGAGATTGAACGGGTCATTCGAAGTAAGTTCGCTACCTTCGTTCAACACGACAGGAGTATAAGCCAAGCCGCTTCGGTAACGAAAAACTCCAAAAATCGAAAAGTCGCGCAACGGACCTATTGGGAAGTCCCTGGGGAAACGCACCGCCCAGGCACCGGCTAATTCATGACGCCGCCGGTCGTCCAGGGCAAAACCTGATCCAGCCGGCTCCGGTCTGTCACCCCGGGCGGCAAACGACGGCCGGTCCAGCACCACTCCAAGGTGTGCCACGGCGTCGGACCCCAGCGAGAACGAGGCGCGGTTTGTCCCTACGGAGAGTTGGTCGCGATATCTGTACTCGAACTGACCGCTGAGATATCGGTTGCCGCGATAATCGAGTTGAAGATCCAGACCACGCACGTCTCTCTCAGCATCCACAACGGAGAAGATCACGGCGTTCCGGACATCCCCAAGCACGGGGTCGAGAAGATCAACGGAAACATCCGCAAATTCCGTGATTCTGTTCTCATGAAAACTAGACAGATTGAGCGTGAGAAAACCGTTGACGATGTGCGTCAGGCCGACGCGAATCCGGTTCAACCTCGCGAAACCTGCATCGCTTCCGAACGTAGCGAGTGAATCGAGGTTCGAGATATCTCCGTTGGAATTGTGGTACACGTCCGCAGCAGTGGGAGACTCGGCTACTCCTATGTAGCTCCCCCAGACAGCAGTTTGATCACCCATGCTAACCGACACCCTCGCCAGCGGTAGCAGTTCACCGTGCGACCGGCTGCGGTCAAAAACATTGCTCGAACCTGTAAGACCTACCTCAAAGTCGGGGTGCGAAAATATTCTCCCCGGAACCTTTGGGAAGAGTCCGTTCGCATTGTATCGCTGCCAACGGAAGCCCGCCTCCACAACGACGTTTCCAAAATCAAACCTGTCCTGCACATAGAATTGGATTTGCTGCGGGTCTCCGGTATACGCGTCGCCTCCGGAGGCGTTGAGATCTGTGGCTATGTGTCTTCGAGTTGCATCGCTGAAGACGCCGCCTAATCGCACTAGGTTTCGCTCTCCGGTACGCCATTCAACGGTCGCGCGCCCGACGAGTCGGTCTTCGGTGGTAAGCTGCAAGCCCCAATCCGACCCTGTATTGAGCAACCCACAGATGCAGGCGAAGGGATTCAGTCTGGGAACGGCAACCCGATCGACTGTCGAGTCTCCATCTCGAGGACGTTGAGTACCCAAATTGCTTCGAACGTTGTCGATTAACTGACGCCAATCAGCGCCGTCCCTCAGCTTCGTAACCGCGCGTTCCTCCACATCGTCTGAGAAATGACCGTCGTCAAACGCGAAGCGCATTCTTTGGAAAACAGCTGACGCAGTCGCGCTGCGATTCTCGAGGTCCCAAGATCTATCGAGACTTCCCGCAACCAGTCTGTCGTTCTGCTGCGATATGTTGACGTTAAACCAAAGGCCCTGTCCGCGACTCATTACGACGGTGTGATACCAGTCGACGGCGTACGAGTCCGTCTCGTACATCGCCCCGCCAATCGATTCCGTAAGAAACGAATTACTGTTCATGTGTTGGCTGCGGGAAAGCCGTCTCGTAAACGAGATTCTCGATCCGTTGCTGTAGCTGTACTCCAGCCTGCCGCCCACATCGATATCTGTCGACCACGCCTGCGCGAATCTCCTGCCGCGGCACGATACAGCGTTGCCCACGGCGTCGACATTCGCGTTCTGATCGCACTGACCACCAAACTGAACGAACGCGGGTATCACAGCGTCCAGGCTGTCAGTGTTTCGAAAATCAAAAGGAATCCTGATGGTCCCAGCGGTTCCGCCCGGCACATACGTCGACACTTTATCGAACCCCTGGCCGAAGAACGGTGATTGCTGCGCTCCGAAGTCGCCGTAAGCAAAGAACCGCACGCCTCCCGAAATACGGGCGCCAAGCGACGCCTCTACACGAGAAAGCCCGACGGAAGCGACATCTGAAAAAATGCCATCTGTTTCATAGGTAAATGATCCGTCGGCTCGGTTGCGCGCTCGGCCAAATACCGAGGGATCGATACCGGAAGACGGACCTACATTGCGAAATATTATTCCCGGTGAGGTACGGATCAGATCCA
>JACZUR010000160.1 GCA_022573095.1 Gemmatimonadota bacterium
GCATGGCGATCGGATTGGCCCTGGGCGCGGCGTTGAGCCGCCCTCTCCAGATATTATCGTTCCGGGTCAACCCGAACGATCCGGCCGTTTACGCAGCTATAATCGTGACGCTGACACTCGCGGGCGTGCTTGCGTGTCTCGGTCCCGCGCTCCGTGCAACCCGGGTGAATATTGTTGCAGCACTGAAAGCCGAGTGAGTGGGGTACTGACTAACTGAGAGCTAGATCACAGATTACATTTGACCTCAAAGAGCCTACCCCAGGAGGATACAGGAATGAGTCAAGCACTGATAGGCCAGCTACGGGCGACGCAAGAATATTTCACACGAAGCAGTTCCTGCCTGACAGAAGAGGATGCCGGCTACACGCCCACCGACGGCGTGTACACCGTCGCGCAGCAGGTAGCGCACGTAGCGCAGACCGTAGATTGGTTCATGGACGGCGGATTCAAGGCAGATGGGTTCGACATGGACTTCGAAGCGCATGACAAGGAGATCCGCAAGGTCACATCCCTGGCTGCGGCGCGGGAATGGGTCGTTCGGGCTTTCGACGCCGGAGCTAATCTGCTTGCTGAGAAGAGCGACGAGGAGTTGCACAGCCCGCTACCGGAGGGTCTTGTGATGGGTGGCCTGCCGAGGGCGTCGATCGTGGGCGGTATCGTGGACCATACTGCTCACCACCGAGGCGTCCTCACGGCCTATTCGCGTGGGCTAGGCAAGGTCCCGTCCAATCCTTACATGGATATGTGAACAGCCAGGGAGTTAGGGTCGTCGCGCAGCCCAGCAACTCCTCCAACGTGAGCCGTGTCTTGGGAAGCAGCACCGAATCGTCGAGGTACTGATGCACAATCGCCATCGCGTCTGCGTCGCAGAGAGATGGTGAGGTAGCGCAGCAGGTAGCGTACGTCGTCGAGATAGTGAAACTTCTCGCCCAGGCTCATCGCGCGCGCGGGATACTTGGGTATGGTGTCAATACATATGTATTGACACCATTAACTTGATCCGGATGCTGGTCCCAACCTTCCGAAATGAAACCAGATACTCTCGCCTAACGTAGTCTTCGGTAGCCGAGAATCCCGATACAAATGGTCTTTCCGATCTCAGTAAAACGGACGCGCGCCGCAGCCATGATTGCCGTGGTTCTGTGGTCGACTGTTGCTGTATCTCCCGGGCAAGCCGCTCCGGTTTCAACGCAGAGTCACTTCGACGGCTTCAATCCCGACACGGTCACATACCCAGACGAGGCCACCCGTACCCTGGTCAACTCTGCCCGTGTCCGCCACATGGTGCAGGATTCGCTTGTCACAAGCTATTCGGCAAATGTTGTCACGCGTATCGAGGGCCGCGTGGGGAACAACGTCTTCGGCCGGCGCCTACCGATCTTCGCGCACGAGATTGCCTCCCATGTTCGTTGGAGCCTACCAAACAATCTCTCGATTGACGTCGAGGGAGCACGAATAGCATCGGCGCGGATTCCGGGGTGGAGTGATCGCGCGTGGGCGGGATTCTGGACCGAAGTTTTCGCCTATGAGCCCTGGTTTGTGCCCCGGGCTCTTAACGACAGCGTGCAGTTGGTGGGTGTGCCCAATCGCGCCGCGCTCCATCCTCTCGCGGTGGAGGGTGAACTCCATTACCGCTATGCAATAGCCGACTCGATATCGATTTCGGTGGCCGGCCGCACGATAAAATCAATAGGCGTTGACATACAGCCCAAGAAGATGGGGCCGAGCTATGTTGCCGGCCGAGTGTGGATCGATGCCGAAACGTTCGACGTTGTGAGATTCAGTTTTGTGTTTGTCGGCACCGAGCTGTTTGACTACGAACCCGATGAGGATGAAGAGCTAACCGCCGTTCACATCGAGGCGGACCTGGAGTACTCGCTTCACGAGGGAAAGGTCTGGATGCCACACCGTCAGCTTCTCATCGTCCGCTTCGATATATCTATTTTTGGTTCTGCATCACTAATGGCTATGATGACCTCGGAGTTTTCGGAGTACGATATAAATGATCTAGAACCACGTCATGTAGCCAGTGTCGCTCCCCAGGACAGCGCGCCAACGTTCAACCATTGGGGTTGCGAAGACGTGATGATGTTCGGCAACGCGGAAAGGATTGCGGCATGTGGTGACCATCCGTTCGAGAACACTGGACTGGTAAGTGGAATCAACTATCGGGTCACCGTTCCGGCGCTCGATTCGCTACTCGAGTACCGGTTTGAGAACACGCTCTCGCTCTACTCATCGGCTGATGAACGGGAGAGGACTGATGATATCATTGCCGAACTAGCGCGCGTTACATCTGCTCTACCCGGATCGATGGTCCCCCGAGTACCGCGGCACACCATAGGTAGCAGCATAATTCAGCTTGCACAGCTACCTCGATTCAATAGGGTGCAGGGGTTGTCGGTTGGGGGTTGGGGGGAGTGGCCGCTACCCTTCGCGTTTACAACGGTCGCGCTGCGCGGACGCGTGGGATTAGCAGACGAACGGCCGGTTGGCAGTTTGTCCTGGATCCGCAACGCTCCAGAGTCGCAGTTCCAACTGATTGCGTTCAGAGATATACGAGTCGTTGAGCCTTGGACAAGTAACGGGTCGTTAGGAACGTCAATCAAGTCCGCAATACTTGGTTGGGATGACGCCGACTATTATCTAGCGCTCGGAGGTGGTTTGAGATTCGAGGGGAGGATGGGTGCGCTGCGGAACACGGTCATAGAACTCAATTTCGAGCGACAGCGGAGCGCGGTTACTGCGGCCGGTTCTGGAGTTAACGATTTCTTCTTTGGTGACGGAGTGTTCCCCGTAAATCCAGCCGTCGCTGAAGGTGACTTCGGGCGAATGTCGCTGCGGCACGACTACAGGTGGTCACGCGTTGAAGTTAAGGTAGGTGCTGATGGTCTGCGAAGTAGTTCATTGCAGGGTGGTAGGGTGTGGACGACCGCGTCGATTCCGTTCTCCGTCGGTGCCGCAGGTGTGAAGGTCGATGCCAGGGCGGGTTCCGTGTTTGGGGACACGTTGCCTCAGTTGGAGTTCAGGGCCGGTGGACCGGCTACTGTACCGGGCTACGAGTACGGAGTCCTCCGTGCCAGATCACTGTGGTCTCTGCAACTCGAGGTCGAGTTGTTCCAAACCGATAAGGTTGCGCCGGTGGTCTTTGGGGGCGTCGGCGGGCCGTTTCATTCCTCCGACCCGTTAGTGGGGGTGGGTGCAGGTGCGTCCTTCCTACAAAATTGGTTCCGCATAGACTTCTCCAAGGGAGTTAACCCATCTAGCTCGGTCAGGCTGGACATCTACTTCCAGTTTTCCGGATAGCTCAGGGTGGATCAACGCTTGATTCCTGCAAACCCTTGGATCCGGATGAATTGGACGGAAGATTCAGCGTTTGCTTAAAAGCCAGCCGAGAGAGCCTGTCACAACTCGAGAAATTCGATCACGCCGGTCTCCACACGCCGGAGGCCCACTGACGGTCGCCGGCGTTTGTACTTCTTGGGAGCGGGCGGCGTGCGTAGCACCTTCCCGTTCATGTAGGACTTGATCACTGTCGGATGGATATAGTATTTACGGCACACGGCTCGTGTGTTACCTAGTTGCTCGGCCACTGCGTCGACGGCCTTCACTATGTTACTCCTAGCCTCGCGTTGAGAAGCTGCAATCCCCATTGCTCGCAGAGCAACCGCCGCGTGTACGGTCCCTGCCCAGGTCCGGAAGTCTTTCGCTGAAAAATCTCCGCCGGTGATCTCCTTCATGTACTGATTGATATCACCCGAGTCGACTACCTGTTTCTTACCACTCTTGTCGAGGTATTTGAAGAGCTCTTCGCCTGGTAAAGTCTGGCATTTTTGGATGATACCGGCGATGCGTCCGTCAGTGAGCGATATGCTGTGTCCCCTGCCGCTCTTGCCCGAGAATTCAAATCGGAGCTTCCAACCTTTCACCTCTACGTGCTCGCTACGTAACGTGGTCAATCCAAAGGATTGATTGTCCTTGGCGTACTCGTCGTTCCCAATTCGTATTAATGTTTTCTCCAACAGCCTCACTACTGCCGCCAGTACCTTGCGACGGGGTAAGCCCGGCCGGTCGAGGTCTTTTTCAACTTTCTCACGAATACTCGGGAGCACTTTGCTGAATTCGAGCATGCGATGAAACTTGGTCTCGTCTCTGGCCCGCCGATAGCGAGGATGATACCGATACTGCTTCCGCCCCTTGGCATCCCTCGCAGTAACCTGGATGTGACCGTTTGGATCGGGGCAGATCCAGACATCTGTCCAGGCGGGTGGTATGACCAGGGATTTGAATCGTTTCTTCTGGTCAGGATCCTTGATGACCTTCCCGTCCGGACCTATGTAAGAGAAACCCCTGCCGAATCGCTTCCGGCGTATCCCGGGCATGTCATTGGTAACGTACCGCAGTCCTGCGGCGCGTGCGGCTTCGACGTGTTCCTCAGTAACTATACCTGGCAAAGGCAACCTGCTTCTGAGAAGTGGAACGGAGATATTATTACGGCGTGAGGTGAGGGCGCAAGGTGTCAGGGGAATGTGGGGGAAAAGCAAACGGGAGTATTAACTCCCGTTTGCGAAGTCGCTATTGCTACGCCGGATTCTAGCGCCCGGTCTCTATCTGCTCGTTGGCGTGTGTAAGTGCGTATCGAAACCCGCCAAGAAGCGAATGCTGAGGTGCGTTGAGTAGGAAATCTCGACTGGAAGGGAGGTAGCGGTACTCGCCGTACGCCACCAGGCGGCCTAAACGGAGTTGCAGGCCACCGCTGAAGACGACAAACACTTTCGTATCCAGCTCGTCGATCAGGTCGAGTGCCGTATTCAACTCAGCTGCGCCAAGGATCGCTGCGTCGCGGGGCACCGCGTCGGTTATCTGATTGATGGCGAATCCGCCGCCCGCGTACAACTGAAGGCGTTTTTTGGTCGGCATCGCATATAGCAGAAATTCAACTCTATTTCCCAGCCTCAACTGGACAGGCGTCGAACCTGTTGGGCTGTCCGGATTAGGAATGGTGATGCCGATACCGCCATCCGAACCGACACCGAAAATCAGCTTGTCTAGGCCAATATACAACGCCGATTGTGTGCCCGTGATGAACCAGTGGCCGCCGGTCGTGAAGGCGCTAATGCCGCTCCCGAAGGTGGTTATGCCGCTCTGGGCGCCCCAGTACCACTTCCGTTGCCAGCTGTCGTCCTGACCCTCCAGAGGGGCTCCGATGGATGCCAAGAGAACGCCAAGCGCCACTATCGTTCTGAAAACTGTCCTCATAACAACAACTCCAGCTTCAAAATCTCTGTTTGCCGCGCCGGGCCCCGCGGGTCCGGCAGGGAACGAAAATAGGGCCTTCCGGCAAAAAAAGCGAGACCTAAGTTTTGTCGCCAGTTAATCTTAGGGGTTTTTG
>JACZUR010000161.1 GCA_022573095.1 Gemmatimonadota bacterium
AGAGGGACGAACCAGTGGTCCACGCTTGCACAAGACAAAAAGGGCCGGCCCCCCGCGCCCACACCCGAGGCCGACCCCATTTGAGACGATCAGGATGCAGGTGGTTATCAGCCCACAGCGCACTCATTCTTGCCGGCGTCGTACTCGTCCGCCTCTTCCTCTGTTGGGTTGAGGAGGGCGACGTTGATCGCCTTGATTTTCTTGTAGACCTCGGGGAAGGAAGACTGCCTCGTAAGGACCCATTCGGTGAAAGCATCCTCTTCTCGAATCTGAAGCGGTTCGCTCGAAGCGGTGATGTCGGCGAGTGACTTTCCGATGGATTTGTCTGGATTCCGCTCTGCATCCACGGAGTAGTGCGCCGGATAACATATTATCGATTCGGGCCATTCTGCCCTCATGCGTTCGAGACTCGCCCAGAGTAGTTTGGTCCACTCCGCTACTTTACCGCCCAGATCCGGACGGCCCAGCGAACGAATGAACACGAAATCACCGGTGAAAGCAGCCTCATCGTCGACTAGAAAGGAAACGCTGCCAAGCGTGTGTCCGGGGTTGTGAAACACGCTAACTTTGGTCTTCCCGAATTCGATGACTGATCCGTCCTCTATTGATTCGTAGCTTATCTTCCCCGGGGTCCCATCGTACGGGTAGAACGAGTCTTCGGAGTGCAAGTAGTATGGCACGCCCATCGCGTTGGAACCGGCCGGTGCTCCGCTAATGTAATCCGCGTGCAGGTGTGTCTCGGCGAAGCCCACGATCTTCGCGCCCTCGCTCGCTGCCGTTTCCAAAATGGCGTCGATCTTTCGCGGTGGGTCGATCACCAGCGCTTCTCCATCGCTAATGAGCAAATATCCCAAGGATCCCTTGCCCATCCTGTCGAACTGAATGAGGCGGTCGAGAGAAGCAGTCGCTGGAAGTTCGCGTTGTATGAGTGTATGCATCCAGCGCTGCATTCCGCCTGCGACCGAAAGCGCCTCAAAACCCAAGTGCTTGAGGAGATCAGCCACCGGCCCGCTGGACGCTCCGCGCGCGCACACAACGGCTAACGGTTCATCTGTCTTCAAAGGTATCGTTCCCGCTGCGGCAGCTTGCTGCAAACTCGACCCTATGATGTTGTGGAAGCGATCTTCTGGGACTACGTCGATCCGCCCACTCAAGAGCCACTCCGGCGCCCTGATGTCGAGAATATGCAGCGGTTCACCCGCTTCCACTCGCGCGACCAGCTCTTCAGGGGTTATTTCTGGTGCCATGTATGTCCACTTTTCTGTTGTTAGTTTGAATATCGTCTACAACGCGTCCAGCGCGGCTAACTCAGCCTCAGCGATTTCTTTTGTCTGTAAGCCACTTCCGTCCGGGTTGTTCAACACGCGCAACAGAGCTCGATATGTCTCAACCGCGAGATCAATTCTGCGTAACGCCGCGGCGGCCCGAGCCCGGTACAGAATTGCCTCGGACCAAGCCACCTGGTCGACAAATCCAGCCATTCTAACGAACGTATCGCTGACATCAATAACTTCTTGGTTTAGTGCTAGTGCCGCCGCCAGTCTGATCCTGGAAAGACGCAGCGGCCAAAGCGATGCCACATGGCCGAAGAATAAGCGCTCGGCGTCATAGAAAGTTGAAGCAGTCTTCCACCGGGTCAAGGCCGCCATGGAGTCACCCTGGAAGAGCAGATCGAGGGCTTCCAGATCACCGAGGAATGCGTTGGCTGATGGAGAGTTGCTCTGGGGTTCGCCGGAAAGATCGTCGATTGCGCGTCTCACGCGTTCGAGTCTAGGGTCTCCTGCTGAATGATACCAGCGTGCGGCGAGCCACAATGATTCGATTGTCTCGTTGTCTGACTGAGCGGGTGAACGGGATAGTCGCTCCGCGGCCATAGCGACTCCGGCAGAGCTATCAACTAACGTATGCCCGAGCAATGTTCCGACGAGAGTCCAGCGATCGATCTCCCGTTCGGATATACCGTCTGCTGAGGCTCCCCTCAAGAGATCGGCAGCCGCATCCGGCCGGCCCGATCCCAGGTCATAGGCCATCAAGATTCGGAAAGCTACGTCTCGTTCTTGCTGGGTAGGAGCTTGTTGCAAGAGTGCCCGTGCGGCGCTGACCCCGATTGCGCGCGCTCCACCGGGAGGTGAAAGCTGACCGCCCGACAGAGCGATCATCTCCAAGTACTCCGGCGGCCTCCTGGGAAACGAACCGGTAACCAGCGGTGCCCTCGTTGAACTATAGAGCAGGGAATCGACGCTTCTTGCGAGTGATGCCCAGATCGAGACGCTGTCGATTTCGAGATAGTGCTCAATATGCGACAGGGCCGCCTCCTTGTCGTCCTGTTCAATAGCTATCAAGGCGAGCTGACCGTGAGCCGCTGCGTACTCCGGGTCCCGTCGTATGACCTCATGGAACGCGGCTCGCGGCTGCTGCAAGGGGATGCCCAGTAGGGATCCGAACTTGTACTGGATAAACCCGAGGATAAACCATCCGTCAACGAGATCTGGCGTACGGGATGCAACCTGCCTGAACATTCGTTCGGCTCTCGTCAGGTCGCCCTGACTCAGCAAGACCTCGTATCCTTCTAGAAGAGTGCGGTGGGCGACGTCCAAGCGCTCCTTGTGACTGACGGTAGCTGATAGGGCTGTCCGCACTTGCGTCCCCGCCGCAGTTGGCCGGCTGAGCTGAACCAAGGACAGCATGCGCTTGAAATGGGCTAGCGGATAAGTTGAATCCAATTCGATGACCGTCTCGAAGTGGTCGACCGCAGCCGAGTAATCGGCTTTGCGGAATGCCGCGTCTCCCGCGAAGTACGCGATGATGGCGTCAAGGCCGTGGGGCAGGACAGGTGCGACCCCACTGCGCTCGGTTGCGACCCGGGTCGCAAATGCTTCCACTACGACGCCGCTCACAACGGCATCCAAGCTGTCCAGGGGGCCGCTGGCTTCCGCTGAGGCGAGCTCGTTGCCGTTGGCAGCATCGAGCAGCAGGATTCTGAGAGAGATTCCGCCGCCGGCCGCGTTCACCCAGGTTTGGATTACTTGGGTGGCGCCGAGCTCGCGGGCCAAACTCAGGCGCGCCGAACGGGGTTGAGTTTCGTTCCCGAAACGTGACTCCTCTCGGTCACCTACGACCTGTGCGCCCACGACCCGGTATCCCGGGAGTCGGAGCAACAGCCACTCCAGAGTGTGTGGTATTACCGAGCTAAGGTCGACATTTGGTGCCGTTCCCGAGATCGTGGCTGGAAGGATGGCAACTGTCAGCGGCGCCAGAGCGGATTCGCGTCCCGGTTTCGAGATCAGGTAGCCGACCACCAATACTGCCAGAGCAGATAACGAAACGGCGACCTTTTTCAACCAGCGTTCGGATGGACCTTTCTCCTGATCGAGCATACCGAGCCAACTGCTCACGGATGCAGGCCGTTCATCGGGCAGCTGCGCCAGGGGCGCCGTAAGTGCTTGAGCTTGTGACGCCGCCAAGCCTTTCACCTGGTCGCGAAGTCGCTGTGCTACCAGATCGTGTTGTTCGAGAGTATCTGGCAGGACTCCGGTCAGTGCTTCGAACGCCACAGCTGCGAGAGAGTATAGATCCGCCCGCGCATCTACCTTACGGGAGCCGCCGAACTGCTCGGGTGCCATGTAGGCCGGGGTGCCGATAGTTGCCCCGGTCTTGGTCAGTTGCTCTTCGTCCGATTTCACGGACGCGATGCCGAAGTCGGTCACGAGCCACCGGCCGGTCTCGCGTTCAAGGAGTATATTGGATGGCTTTACGTCCCGGTGGACTATATCATGACGATGCGCAAAGCTGAGCGCCGAACCGACTTCCTTCAACATCTTTAGTACGTCGCGATGCGCCATAGCGCCGTTCTCGAGAAGATGGTCGGCTAGAGTGTTCCCTTCGATGAAGGGCATGACCAGATACGCGAGCTCTTCTTTGGCCGCAAACTCGAAAACGGGAACAATATTGGGATGGGACAACCTGGCGCTCAGCGAGGCCTCTCGCTTGAACCGCGCTAAGATGACTTCGTGTTGGGCGATCTCGGGATGAAGGACTTTTATCGCAACGGGAGACTCGAGCTGACGATTGTACGCGCGGTACACGGCGCCCATACCGCCGGTCGCGAGCAGGCTTTCTACGCGGTAGCGCCCGCCTGTAGCGAGTTCAACCTCTTCGGTGGTGGGTGTGGCCATTCTAACACGGAACTAATCCCGGCTGACCAATACGCAACCGGGATGCGCTGCTTCGTCTTCCTCCAGTTCGGGCCAGTCATAGCAAAGCTGCGGCTTCGCGCTCTTGCCGTTGGGCCGCACCATGTCGTGAAGGACGCAGCTCCGGTCGTCAGCGCCAAGATATCCGCACGCGGAGATCACTTCGCACTCTACCGTATCGCTGTCCTCTCGCTTGACTTTACAGACAAGGGGAGAACGCCGCGTACGCAGTAGCAGCTCGAGGTTCTGTCTCTTTTTGGGCAGAAATAATTCCAGCTTGAGGTCGCGGCAGCAGGCGGCTCCTATCCTGTTGTCAGCGGTCCTACACTGTGCCGTCTGACAGGGATTGTCGGGCTGGATGACGGGAAGCGCTCCCTTCTTGACTTTCTTAGGGTTGATTTTGATCTGTTGCTGCACGCCTTCGTGCACAAGGACGCAATCTCCGTCGCTGTTATAGAGGGTCATGCGCTCCGCCGGCTGTGTGCTTTCCGGCATCGGTCCGGTGAACCCATAGGCGGTGCAGGTTGCGTTTTCCGTCCCGTTTGATGCTGCGGCCGCCTTGAGGTACTTGCACGGCACGTGGATCGTAGCGTCTACGCGTAACTCGCCGCTCCTCTTATAAGGAGTTCCGAAGGTTACTCGCTGATCGTGTCCTAATTCCCAGGTGGCGGCGGCATCCTGTTCGCCGGGACTATCGGAAGCGAGGTCGGATATGGCGATGGTAACGTCGAGTTCACGGCACGTACGGCGCAGTTTGGTGCACGCAGGAATTACAGCCATACGGTTACTCGGTTGATAGGTGGCAGCTGCCCGGTGTAGTGGCGAGCGAGACTCTGGTGCTCAACCTACAGTCGACGGCGTAGATCTCGCCTCGGACAACCTCGAGGGCCTCGACCATGGCGTTCATACTGTCAGCCGGCCCGGTCGCCTCAGCGGCGTATTCCTGCCCCTTCGCCACGGACGGACGCAGCGCCCCGCCAGTGAAGAACTGAGCAAATAGGCCGGTCAGCACGGCCAGCATAACGCAGCCGCCGATAACCAGGCCGAGCATTACCCGCACCACCCGCCCCATAAGTTGCTCCTTCACGCCCGGCACCGAGGGTACACAAACCTACGATATCCCCGGTGAGCGTTAGCCACGACAGCTACAGGGGTCCGCTAAGGCGCGACT
>JACZUR010000162.1 GCA_022573095.1 Gemmatimonadota bacterium
CGTGGCCCGAGTCCCCCGCCTCGTCCCACAGGTCTACCATCACCGTCTCTATCGCTTCAAAAATGTCTTCCGGTTCTACGAAGGCAGCCTCGATGTCGATTTGTGTGAATTCCGGCTGCCGATCAGCCCGGAGATCTTCGTCGCGAAAACAGCGGGCGATCTGGAAGTAGCGGTCGAATCCGGCGGTCATTAGGATCTGCTTGTAGATCTGCGGCGACTGGGGAAGCGAGTAGAACTGCCCCTTTGAAACGCGCGAAGGTACCAGATAGTCCCGCGCGCCCTCCGGCGTGGGCCTGGTCAGGATCGGGGTTTCTATCTCTAGGAAGCCTCTTTGCGACAGCGTCGCTCGAGTACGCTGGAGTAACTTGTGCCGCAGAATCAGATTCGCCTGAAGTTCGGGACGCCGAAGATCGATGTCTCGGTGGCGCAGCCGAAGCTCTTCCGACGGCAGTTCCTCACCCTTTGGCCTCCATACAGGAATCGGTTGGCGCGTAGCGACGCTGAGCACTTCGAGCGAACTCGCCCTCACCTCTACATCCCCCGTCGCCATCTCGGGATTGCGCGCATCGTCAGGCCTGGCGCGGACCACTCCTCGCACTCTCACAACTGTCTCGGCGGCTATGCCCGAGGCGTTCTCAATCTCCTGGGCGGAAATCTGCCCGGGCTCCAACGCGATCTGCACCAAGCCATCCCTGTCACGCAAGTCGAGAAAGATGAAACCACCAAGGTCCCTGCGCTTGTGCACCCAGCCACCCAAGACGACTTCCTCGCCGATATGCGAGGCACGCAAAGAGCCGCAGCGGTGCGTACGCATCGCCGTTGCCGTCACGTGTTTATCAAGTCTCGAATGTCCGTAGTGGCTATCCTGGTATGGTCAAGGAAGTACCGATACCGATCCGCAGCGATCGCTGCCCAATCGCCGGTCCCGGGTTCCAAGCGTGAGTCGACCGCCTCCCTGGAGTTCGGCGACCGCGCCAAATGGTTTGCAGTATCTGTGAGGTGCGTTCAATAGCCAAATTCTACTCTGACAACAACATAACGGCACAAAAACCGGGCATCAAGCACTTCCTTGACTCTTCTCGCAGTGTATACTAAGCTTTTGTGGTAAAACGACTTAGCTCCCTTTTGAACGAAATCGGCCTGTTCTTCCGTGCGCGGGCGGCACCTCCCCTCACCCCCGCACCACCGATTTCGCTCGGATCCGAGCCGGAATAAATATGAATCTGTTAAACATGGCGCCCGACCGGTCGCTCGGAGTTCTTGCTGATTTTGCCGATCGGAACGGCCTTGACTCGTACAGGACGGACCAGATCCACCGCTGGCTCTGGCGGCGCCCGGTAGACAGCTGGTCGGACGCTAGCAACATTCCGGCTGGGACAGCCGAGATCTTGAATGCGGAATTTGCCCTACCGCGTTTGGAACTCGTCTCGAGACAAGAGTCCAGCGACGGGACGACCAAGTTCTTATGGGGACTGCACGACGGAGAGCGGGTGGAGTCGGTTCTGATCCCGGAGGGTAGGCGCCGTACTCTCTGTATCTCTTCTCAAGTCGGGTGCGCCTTTGGCTGTGTCTTCTGCGCCACCGGGACCATGGGTCTCATCCGGAATCTGGATCCCTGGGAGATCGCCGGGCAGGTACGCGAGTTGCTGGTTCAAGGGGCGGCGCGACCATCGAACATAGTGTTCATGGGAATGGGCGAACCACTGCATAACTGGGAATCGGTCGATACCGCACTCTCCATCTTCAATGCACGGCTAGGCTTCGGCATCGGCGCCCGTAGTATAACGGTTAGTACCGTCGGTCTCGTTCCGCGTCTGGCCGACCTAGCCGCAAGACCCGAGCAGTTTGGGTTGGCCATTTCACTCCATGCGCCGACTACGGCTAAACGCCGCAGACTTCTCCCGGTCGAACGCAAGTACCCGATTCCGGATCTTCTCAAAGCACTCCAACAGTTCAAACGCCGGGTAACGTTCGAGTATGTTATGATCGACGGCGTCAACGACCTAGACGAAGATGCCAGAGACCTGGCAGAGATAGCTCGGCCGCTGGGGGCAATGGTAAATCTCATACCGCTCCATCCCGGCGGGGCTGCAGACTACAGCGGCAGCAGCACTTCAAGAAGACGGGATTTTGCGAAAATCCTTACTTCGTTCGGTGTCAAAGCAATCGTAAGACGTAGCCGCGGTCTCGATATCGCTGCGGCCTGCGGCCAACTACGGGTTTCCCTTGAACGGGATGGACACATCGGCGCCGAGTAAGACGGTTACTTCGAGTAACAGACTTGAGTCGAGATCGATTTCCATGAGACCCCGCCCCATGAGTTCCCGAATTATGCTTGCAGGTACGCTATCGCCGCGCCGGACAATGATTCGTGTGGAGTCGAGGTCTTGGTCCCGGGCAGTCCCGTAGTAAACAACGTCCACACCCAGTTCCCGCAACTGACCGGTGGCATCCCGCGCGAGACCTAGCCGCGTCGTGGCATTCAGCACCTCTATCCGAAAGTCATACAGTTCACCCGGGATCACCGTCTCGGTCAGGTCGCCATCGCTCGGCCGCAGCATCCACCAGACCGCAACCGAGGCAGCGGCAGCGAGTGCGGCGATGGCTAGCGAGATTCTAGCAGCGCGTTCCAAAATTCAGACGTCTCAGGAAGGAGAGGCCAGTTACGGCTCCTGACCCAGGAAACTCTCCCGCGAGCCACTTCAAACAGCGCGCGTTCGAAATCCTCCGCCACCAGCCGAATCAGCGATTCCCTACCGTTGGAATCGAAGTTTCTACCCGGCTCGAGATAATCCGCCATATAGAGCACTTTGCCGACGTCGTCCCACCCAGCGTAGCCTGCGGAGTGGTAGCGCACCGCGTCCAGGACCTGCGCATCGGACTCACCCTCGCTTTCAGCGATTGATGCGGCGGCGGGTCCGTGAAGTAGATCTTCCGGTTCCCAGTCTATCTGCGCCAGTTCCCGGAGCCGGGCGGACGCGGCGTCCTTCAAAGCATCGTGGAAATAGGTAGCCCTCAACCAACGGTTCAGCTCCTCCTGCGTCGGCGCCAGTTCGGCGGACCATGCTCGAACTAGATTTGCGACTCGCTCGATATGCGCTCGTCTCTCATCACTCACGACCGCCCAGGATGGTAACCGGGGTTCACTCATCGTCTGTCGCTGAGAATGTTTTCAAGTTCCTTCAACTCGCGTTGCCAGAAGTTTCGGTGGGCAAGTTGCGGATGAGGAATTACCAGGTCAGGCTCATTCACCACCTTTTTCCCAAATGTTACGATGTCGACATCGATGGTTCTCGGACACCATCTGGGCAGGTCCTCACTCCTCACTCTTCCCCCTTGTTTCTCTATCTCCATGCACAGCGACAGCAGTTCCTCCGGAGACATATCTGTTCTGACGGCAACCATCTGGTTGAGGTACGGGCCCTGCTCTCCAGGTCCCACGGCCGTTGTTTCGTCTATGGAACTTTGCGCCAGAACTTCACATCCCGGGCTGGCTGATGCGAGGGAGAGGGCTGCGGCGAGGTTAGCCTCTCGGTCTCCGAGGTTCGAACCGAGAGCGAGAAAAGCAACTTCAGTGTTCGGCACGCTCCCTTGTGATCTCCACTTCAACATGATCCAGCGGGCCATCGATGGGAACGTGCGGCTTGCGGGCTACCACTCTGACGCGCTCAACCGCGTTTATATCCAGCGTGCGCGCTGCCACCTTTTCGCAGAGAGCCTCCAACAATTTGTGGGGGCTCTTGCCCACCGTATCAGCGACGATTCTGTAGAGGTCCCTGTAGTCCATTAGCTCTTTCGGAGAATCGCTCTCGCCCACCGAGCGTAGCGGAAGCCAGACCGTCAGGTCGAGTTCGATCGGCTGTGGTACATGTTCTTCATGAGGCAGCAAGCCAACGCACGTGTGGAAACGCATCCCCTTCAGTTCGATCTTATCCATGGTTGTCACTCGATGTACTTGGGGTTCAGAGGGGATTGCTTACGCGAAGTGAGAACCAGGATCGATCCCGAATCGGGTCGCATCGACAACCTTGAAGATAGATCTCTTGAAACCTCCATCACCAGAGGCTTCCGAAAGATCGACTATTCTGCTTGGGCTCAGTGGCTGGCCCTCGGAATCCAGCAGCACTCTAACGAGGGGGCGATCCATAAACTGCGGATCTGAGTTGGCGGCGTGCACGACACCCAACTCTTTGGAATCGAGTATGACGCAGCTGCCAATCGGATATACTCCAAGCAGATTGATCATTCCCTTGACTAGTACGCGGTCCATCCCACGGCGCGGGTTTCGCCACATTTCCTGCAGAACCTGGCTCGGTTCCAATGGAACGGTCTGGTAGGATCGTCTGCTCGTTGCCGCATCAAAACCGTCAGCCACCGCAATGATCTTGGAGAACAGCGACATTTTTCGCGGTCGGATGGATTTCGGATAGCCGGAGAGATCAATTCGCATATGGTGTTCATACGCCGCAATAGCCGACCGGTAGGGAACTTCTCCGTAGCCCCGCAGGCCGAACAGCGTGAGCGCTCCAATCCATGGGTGGGCCTGGATCATCTTCCACTCGTCCTCGTCGAGCGGGCCTTCTTTCTGCAGCACTTCGATCGGAACCCGACTCTTACCGATGTCGTGCAGCAGCGCCGCCATGCCAAGATCGAAGAGTTGCAGCTTTTCGAGACCCAGGCGCTTGCCGATAGATATGCTGAAGATACACACGTTCAGCGAGTGGGTGAATGTGTACTCGTCGTAGTCTCGAATGGTCGTCAGTCCCAAGATCGATGCTTCGTTGCCAAGTATCTGGTCGATAACCCCCTGTACCGCCCGCTTAACCTGCTTTACGCTGGCGCTCCTTCCCATCCTAACGCTGTTAATGAGTTGTTTTGATGCTGCGACACCGCGCTCGTAGGTTCTCTTGGCGACTTCTTTGTCGCGCGCTTCCGTGTCCTCGTCGACTTCCTCGTCAGCGGCGAACGACGGCGGGTCAACTTGGAACTGCGAAGTACCCGAACTCTCCAGCCTTTCCCGGACGGTTAGCACGTAATCCGGAGCGGGATCGTCCCGCCGGGTCGCGATAAGGGTAGCAGCGAAGATCTGCCAATCCTCGCGCTCACTATGCTCGTCGACCCGAAACGAACCGATCCCGCACCCCTCCATGAGAGCGAGCACCTCGCTAAAGGAGTCGAAGCTGTCGGCGTCATGTCTGATTCTAGTGCCGTTCACGAACAGGAAGCCGCCGGAACCTTTGATCTCGAGGCTTCCTTCCACTTGGAAGACGGCTTGTCCCGCCGCCGTAAGATCGTCGAGCGAGCGCTGCACCTGATCGTTCTCTAGCGGGTATAGTCTGACGGTCTTCGCCGCCGC
>JACZUR010000163.1 GCA_022573095.1 Gemmatimonadota bacterium
TGGGATCAGTGTCGCCGCTCTCCTGATTCCTCAGTCGCTTGCGTACGGATCGCTTGCCGGGATGCCGGCGTACCGCGGTCTTTATGCAGCGATGCTTCCTCCAATCGTCGCGGCGTTCTTCGCGTCGTCGCCATATTTACAGACCGGTCCCGTGGCCATCACGAGCTTACTTACGTTTGGCGCGTTGGCGCCCTTGGCTGCTGTGGGAAGTTCTGAATTTGTCTTGCTCGCGGCCTTGCTTGCACTGGTTGTGGGGATAACGAGGGTCACGCTGGGGTTAGTGCGCGGAGGTTGGGTGTCTTACCTGATGTCGCAACCCGTCGTAATTGGCTTCACGAACGCCGCGGCGATCCTCATTATCGCGTCGCAGCTTCCAAGCACCTTGGGAACTCAGGCAGGCAGCGGATCGTTGATGAGCAACGCACTTTGGGCGGTGACGCACCCGGGCCAGTGGGGGGTTGCTGCTTTGGTACTTAGCTTGCTCACGATCGGCTTGGTTCTCGGTGGTACCCGGATCACTCAGCTCTTTCCCGCCGTACTCATCGCCGTGGTAGCCGGAGTGGTGTTCAGCACGGTTAGCGGGTACTCCGGCCGGATCGTGGGCGAAATACCCGCAGGCTTGCCTCCCTTCTCAGTCGCCTTTCCCTGGGGATCGCTGCCGGCGTTGATCGTCCCCGGTATCGTGATAGCCCTGGTAGGGTTTGCGGAACCCGCCGCAATCGCTAGAACTCTGGCTGCCCGAGAACGCCAGATGTGGAGCCCCGACCAGGAATTGGTAAGCCAGGGGGCAGCCAATCTAGCCGCAGCAATTTCCGGCGGGTTTCCGGTAGGTGGGTCGTTTTCTAGGACTGCGCTCAACCACCTGTCCGGCGGCAGAACGCGGTGGAGCGGAGCGGTAACCGGCGTGGCGATTCTTATGTTTCTTCCGGTTGCCGGAATCCTTTCGCCGCTCCCCACGGCCATTCTCGGCGCGATCGTGATCTCGGCTGTTCTCAAGTTGATCAGATTCGGGCCGATGGTAACTCTGGTACGTCATTCTGTACTCCAGGCAGGGGTCGCGTGGACCACTTTCGTCGCTACCCTTGCCATGGCTCCACGTATCGAACGAGGCGTGCTGGTGGGTGTTGGGCTTGCCGTGCTGGTACATCTTTGGCGGGAACACCGACTTGATGTTCAAGTTACGGTCGATGAAGCGGGAGTAACGCTGAAGCCGACCGGTGTCCTGTATTTCGGATCGGCCCCCGGCCTCAACGAGACCCTATTCGGCGTGTTGGCTGCCCACCCTGAGGAGAACCGGGTTACGATCGATCTGAGCCTAGTCGCTAGAATTGACTATACCGGTGCTCTGGCTTTGAAGGATGCTGCCGAGTGGGCGGACAACGCGGGGTTCCGGCTACGTATCCGCGGAGTGCCGCCCCCCGCACGTACCAATGTGATCAAGGTGTTCGGACCGGGTTCTCCCTTCCTGGAAGACAGCTAATGACGGTCGTCACAACTCCCTAACCGGCACCCGTTTCAAACAGTTCTACTCGTATTCCCTCGATGAAGACGGAAATGGGAAAGGACGGCGCCTATGGAATGGCTCGGCTGCGCGGCCGAGGCGCGCACACTATAGCGCAGCACGAGGTTACGTGTGTTGTGTATGGGATGCGGGGAGCGGCGGTGGCCTTAAACGCGGCGAGGGAGGTTTACCCCTCGACGAGATTGGGAAGCGGGCCGGAGAGCTGATACGGGGCAGCCCGGAGATGAAGGTCGTTGTTTAGTTTTCGCGCAAGGTGGTTGTTAATACGGGCGAATAGGTGAGGTACGAGGTTCTGCACTTCGCCGACGTTGCCGGCGGGCCGTGGTGCGGATCGAGATTTGAGGTAGTTTGAAAGTTTGGTATTAGATGATTAACCAGGGTACTGTGGGTCGCGCGGCATAGTTTGTGATGATACCATGTTCATGCGAACGGTGATAACTCAGGTTCTCACGAATGCCGGGTTCGATGTGGTAGCCGAGGCTGAAACCGGAGGGCAGGCGATAGAGATGTACAAGAAGCACAAGCCTGATCTGGTCACCATGACATCATAACGCCCGATACCGGCGCGATCGATGCGGTGAAGGCGATCATCAAGGACGATCCCGCAGCTCGCGTCATCATGTGCAGCGCGATGATCCAGAGAGGCCTGTGGGAGAGAGCATCAAAGCTGGTGCGAAGGGATGTATCGTCAAGCCGTTTGACCCGCCCCGGTTACTAGAGGAGATAGAAAAGATTTTTCTGAAGGAACATGTGCTGCTTTGAAAGCGGGCGCATGGTAGACGTTGAATGCGCTGGCTAGGAAGAACACCGATACATGCAAGACATAAGCGATTTTACTGAGGAACAGATAGATGCGCTCCGCGAGGTGAGCAATATCGGAGCAGGCCACGCGGCAACGGCGCTCGCGCAACTCACTGACCAACGGATTATGATCTCCGTGCCCGAGATCCGTGTCGTCCGTGCCGGTGAGGCCGAGGCAGCGGTTGGCGGTGAGGGAGGAGAGGTGGCCGCAGTGCGGATGAGTATGCTCGGTGATCTGACCGGTACAACGCTTCTCATGTTCGACAAGGAAGTGGCGCTTGTTCTGTGTGACCGCATGCTGGGAAGAGAGATGGGGTCTAGCAGTGAATTAGATGACATGGCGGAGTCAGTTCTCAAGGAGTTGGGCAATACACTGGCCGCCGCGTATATGAACGCGCTCGCAAAGCTGATGGGAATGGCTCTGATGCCTACTGTCCCCGAGTTACTTGTTGACTCCTCTGAAGCCATAATCAAGGCTGCCTTACCCGAGACGGACACGGTATTGATTTTCGAGACCGCCTTCAGATCGACAGACGCAGATTTCGAGTTCGGTGGACAGTTCATGCTCTTTCCAGACCCGGGATCGATCAGGGCTATCCTGGACTCAATTAATGTGGCTTGATGGCGGTAAGTGGTAAGTAGTAAGTAGCAAGCCTCCCTCCCCACTCCCTATTTACTATTTCGTACGCTGCACAAAAAAAGCCGTAAGCTGTAAGCGATAAGCAGTAGGCCCACCACTCCCCGCTCCCCGCTCCCTGCTCCTCTGCACGAACGACGGAACGGTGGTATACTATGTCGCATCTCTAACCATCCAACCCTCTAGCACCCTATGCCCCAACGTCTGATCTACCACATCGACGACATACCTCCCTTGCGGGAGAGCCTCCTTCTGGGCTTCCAGCACTATCTGACCATGTTCGGCTCCACGGTGGCGATACCGCTGCTGTTGGCGGAACCGCTCGGGATATCGGGTGACCCCGTTGCCCTCGGCTGGCTGATTAGCACCATGTTTTTCGTCAGCGGAATTACGACGCTGTTACAGACGACGTGGGGCAACAGGCTACCGCTGGTGCAGGGGGGGACGTTTTCATTTCTACAACCCGCTTTCACGATCATGGGAATGGCTGCGCTGGCTGAGGTCGGATGGGAAGTCCGCATGCAGCACATCCAAGGTGCGGTGATTGCCGGCTCTCTCTTCGAAATTGTTCTGGGCTATTCGGGTCTGGTGGGCAAACTTATACGCTTCGTCGGTCCGATAACTATTGCACCGACGATAGCCTTGATCGGCCTGGCGCTGTTCAAGTTCGGAGCGCCCGTCGCCGGAACTCATTGGGGAATTGGTGGGCTGACGATAGCGCTGATCATTTTGTTCAGCCAATACCTGCGACACACACACCGTGCCTTCGAGTTATTTCCGATCCTGTTGGGAATTCTATTGGCGTGGAGCGTGGCGTGGGGTCTTACAGCGTTGGGTGTGTTTGGGACCGGTCATCCCGGGCATGTGTCGCTCGACGCCGTTAAAACCGCTCCGTGGTTCCGCGTCCCGTTGCCTTTCCAGTGGGGACTGCCCGTATTCGGCGCTGCGGCGATAGTCGGTATGTTAGCGGGATATGTTGCGTCAGTAGTCGAGTCGGTCGGCGATTACTTTGCCGCAGCGCGCCTGGCGGGGGCGCCAATACCTGATGCGAAGGTCGTCAGCCGTGGAATCGGAATGGAGGGCATAGGTTGCTTGATGGCGGGGGTTTTTGGGACCGGAAACGGAACCACGTCGTATTCCGAGAACATTGGCGCAATCGGTCTGACGCGCGTAGGAAGTCGGAGGGTGGTGCAGGTTGGAGCGATACTGATGGTTGTGCTGGCGGTGTTCGGTAAGTTTGGTGCTCTCTTTACCACCATTCCACAGCCCATAGTCGGCGGAATGTATTGTACCATGTTCGGGATGATTACCGCCGTAGGTTTGTCGAACTTGCAATTCGTGGATCTCAACTCCGCGCGCAACTTGTTTATCTTGGGATTTGCCTTTTTCATGGGCCTTTCCGTGCCCGAATATTTCAGCGCGAATCCGGTTACGTTTACGCCGGACTGGCTTTCGGGTGTTGTAAACACGCTAGGGCGAACCGGTATGGCCATCGGCGCCCTGTGCGCCGTCATCCTGGACAACACGATTCCCGGCACCGATGAGGAGAGGGGGCTGACGGAGTGGAGTGGTAAGTAGTGAGTGGGAAGTGGGGAGTGCTGGCGGTGGGCACTGCTTAAGGCCTGTAACCTACAGCTTTTTTCGTGCAGCGTGTAGCCGGCCCTCCGGCCCTCTAACCCCTAATCCTCATCCCCCCCAGTAATCTTCTTTCTGCGCCGCTTTTTCTCCGCCAGCTCTTTCTTCTCCGCTAGTCGCTTCTCTTTCGCTGCGCGGGTCGGTCTTGTTGGTATGCGCGGCTTGGGTTGTGAGGCAACTTCCTGTAGCATGGCTCGGAGCTTGTCCATGCAGTCGGCAATATTGCGCGCGCGGTCGCGGTAACGTTGGCTCGAGATGACAAGCTCACCTTCACGCGTAATGCGGCGTCGGAAGCGTTGGCGAAAGCGCTCCCGAACGTCATCCGCCAGACTCGGTGAGCTGTCGATGTCCCATCGCAACACCGCCTTGCTATTCACTTTGTTGACGTTCTGACCTCCGGGACCACCACTGCGGGCGAACCGAAAGACGAACTCGTCGTCGGGAATTCTGATGTTGGATCCTACCGATAACATTGCGGGTGTAATTTAGCGGTGTGAAATAGTAAATGGAGAGCAGGGAGCAGGGAGCAGGGAGCAGGTAGCAGGGAGCAGGAACGTTTTGCGACCTAATGAAGGGAGCGTGTCATGAATGACGCAGGGATTTTCGCCGACCGAACCCCCCGACCCCCGTCCTTCACCGTCCTTCACCGTCTTCTCTCCCAGCGGATCTTCAGTCAGCCCCAACTCCCCACCGTCTTTTTTCCCCGCGCTCCCTCACTCAGCCTTATCCCCCACCGTCTTCTCTCCC
>JACZUR010000164.1 GCA_022573095.1 Gemmatimonadota bacterium
CACGTCGTTCGACCTTCCGTTCCTTCTCGTGCTCTGATAGGCGAGCAAGCTCCCATCTATGCTCCACGAGTATGAGCCGTTTCGGGAAGCGCCATCCGTCAACCGGCGATGCTCGGAGGTAACCGGATCGTATATAAACAGTTGAAAAAACTCGTTGCCTCCCTCGTCCATCCGGAAGACGAGTTCAGAACTTGCGGGCCTGCGGGACACACCGCCCACAGGTTCAACAAAAAAAGTCATCTGCCGGCGTGCGCCACCTGGTCGTTCCACGCGGTGAAGTTGTGAAACATCCCCAAACCGCGTGGTGATGTAGATCTGTTCGCCGTCAGCCGACCAGTCCTGGAGGCCTGCACTTCGTACATTTTGATACCGATTGAGTTGTTCTCCAATTCGAGCGGGAACCTCGGGAACACCATCGAGAACGACGTTGCCGTTGTTGGCGTTACGGATTGTAATATCCTGACCGAATCCCCAAGCTGGAGCGAGGAGCATCAACCCCACCAAGGGAACGCAAACCAAGAATCGATTGCCTTTCATCTCACTGTTACCTCGCTGATCGTCCTAGGAAAGAAGGTCGAGGCAGGACTAGTCAGATCCGCCACCGGTCGGGATCGCGGTTTCCATCGTGTGCAACGGTAGCTCGCGCGGCAGCCGGCCGGCCAGCAACTCCGCCACCGGCCGCGTCATCTCCAGCCGGGCGAAAACGATCTTGATCACCGCGGTGATCGGGGTAGCCAGCAGCATACCCACTATTCCCCAGATAAGGCCCCAGAAAATGAGTGCCATCAGGATGGTTACCGGATGCAGATCAAGCCCTTCACCCATGATTAGCGGCTCGACAAAACCTCCAATCGTAATCTGAACCATCCCCGGTAGTAGGATAGTGAGGCTCACCATCCACATGCTGTCGAACTGAATCAGAGCGATCGGAAGCGGAAGGAACGTCGCTACAACGGACCCGATCGAGGGGATGAAGTTCAAGAGGAACGCAAGCACCCCAAAAACGAGCGCCAGATCGACGCCGAGAACGGCGAGAATCACTCCCACCAGAATTCCAGTGCTGGCCGAAGTCAAGAATTTCATTCCCAAATAACTGCGGATCTTGCTGTCGATCTCCGCGTAAAACCCCGTTCGCAGTTGGTTGGGATGGCGCCCAAGGAGCAGATAGATGACAAAAATCAAGACGAGGAATCCGGTGGTTACAAAGCCAAAGACTGTACCCGCCGCGCCTCTCAAGATCGGAACCAAGGGTACTTTTTCGATACCGTCCACCAGCGTTTCACGTATCTGCGCAAAATCGGGATTCAGTCGATCCAAAAACGTGAATGATCGCTCGGCAACAGTGATGAGTCTGCTACGATATACGTCGGCATTCTCGACGATCCCCCGTGACGAGATCGTGATGAGGAAACCGAGAAGCGTAAGAAGCGCTACAACCATCAGAAGTGCGATCAATACAGATGGTATGCGCGGAATCCTCAAACGAACTCGAAGAAGATCCACTGCTGGAGATACGAGATACGAAATGAAAATGGCCAGAACAAACGGGACCATCACCGGCCGGGTGTAGATAAGCGCCGCCGCACCGGCCACGGACGCCAAGATCAGCAGAGACGCCGTGGTAAGCCAAGATTGTTCGGTGCGCGACGGCCGCATCATGCCGAAATCTTCTATTTACAAATACCTTTCAAGATCGAGACGACCTTTGTTTTGAACTCGCCGTACTATAGCTCAACTTCATTACCATAGCCAATTTCCCCCTCACCCGCAGGCACGAGGACAGAAAGCCCTCGCGCGATCCCCTTCTGTGCATATATTGGCTCTACGCCAAGACCTACCGGCACACTTCCACGGAGCTGACACCATGGATTTTCACCGCATCCTGCGGGAAGGATTTTTGGCAGGTATAATTGGAGCGACATCGGTTGCTGCTTGGTTCTTGATCGTCGACTCGATAGTTAGCGAACCCTTCTTCACACCCGCTATGCTCGGCTCGGCGCTGTTCTGGGGCGAATCTGACCCCACTCAAGTGACTATAGCTTTCCCGCAGATCGTGGGATACACCATGGTTCACGTTATCGCATTCTTGGTCGTGGGAATGGTTGCAGCCCTTCTCACCTACGAAATCGAACTCTTTCCAACTACACTCTTCCTCGCCGTCGTTGCTTTTGCCGTGTTCGAGGTGGGTTTCTATGTCGTTCTGGCGGTGCTTGCCACGCCAATTCTGGGTGCTCTGGCATGGTATAACGTTGCTATAGGAAACGCCATCGCGGCCGGGGGAATGGGATACTACCTCTGGAGGGCACATCCGAAACTTAGAGAAGAACTACGAGAACATCCGTTGGGCGACACCTGGGACGAATAACTCCCTAGTTGATCCCTAGGTTCGTGACACCGGGCTGGCGCTGGTAGACGTACACGAAGGTAACGCAGCCCGCTACCATACCGGTGCAGTAGTAACTCAAGAACTCAAGCTTCGCGAATCGATTCTCGACTGTTCGAATAGCATACACCCTCCTCTTTGGCTCTAAGAGATGCGATATCAGACCGTAGCTGTACCAGCTGCCCAAAATCGCGTCCGTAGAGTCGGAATTGATGCCACTACGGTAGCCGGTGACCGGAGCCTCGTCGACGGACCCGAATACAACCTCGCCGAGGTCGGCCACGCCACCGCTTGCAATGACGGCGAAGCGTCGGAACGCCAGATCCCAGTCCGCCGTGTCCCGATCGACGCCACCCGACTCGAAGTCAAAGAAACTCCATTGCCCGCTGGCACGGGCGTCGATCGTGACTGTGTCCTGAACCAGGCTTCCTCGAGCGGTTGGAGTGGCCGCTGCCGACGGAAACGGATAGGTAGTAGCAGATCGCTTGATCAATGAACTAACCAGGATATACCCGATCGCTAGCACAAAGAGGGCAAATCCCCCTATCAGCCAGACGGGTTTCCCGGATGTGCTGCGCAGTTCTCTCCTACTTCCCTGAGGCCGACGTGTTGACTCTCTTGCCTTGCTATAACGCACGCGGTCCATTCATTTTCATTCCCCAAGTTTAGTCGAGTCGTAAAAGAGATGAGGGATCAGAAATTCCGTCAAGCGGCGTTCGTCTACCTGCACGTGGCGATTCTATACGAGGCGACCGCCTACGTGATGCTCAAAAGTGGCACGCTGCCAAACCAGTTCGGTCCTCCGGTGCTTTGGCTAATCGTGGGCGGCGCGGTTGCAGGATTCATCTTCTACGCGCTGCTAAGATGGAAAAACGCCTGGTTCGCACGGGGAGTTTGGGCCCTGAACGCATTGCGGACGCCTGCCTTGATCAACGGAGCGTTTTTCGCTGGCGACGCGGCCCGCATGCCACCCTCCTTCTACATAATGGCTCTTGTGATCGTAATTATTAACCTCGGCATGCTCGCCCGGGCTGGGTGGGATCTGTGACCTACCGTACCTATCGGGAAGTCGAGGGCAGTGACCGCTCGAGACTCGCAGAACAGGTTGGCGAACAGCGCAACCGGGTCGTCGAGAGGCTCGCCGGAGTAGAGCGCGTCATCCCGGTGATGAGTGGTAAGGGAGGCGTCGGCAAGAGTTACGTCACAGCTGCACTCGCTCTGGAGCTTGCGCGCAGGTATGAGGGGAGGGTAGGTGTCCTGGATGCAGATCTGACCGGCCCGACGGTGGTGCGAATGCTTGACGCACGCGGTCCGCTCAAAGTTGATGCCGACGGCGTTGAACCCGCTACGGGTAAGGGCGGAGTTCGCGTCATGTCCATGGGACTGCTGTTAGAAAGCGGCCAGCCCCTGAAATGGCGCGAACCTGATAGCGAGCAGTTCGTGTGGCGGGGCACGCTTGAAGCGGGAACGCTGAGGGAGTTTTTGGCGGACGTGAAGTGGGGCTCGCTAGGCTTCTTACTGGTCGACCTGCCCCCCGGTGCGGCGAGCATAGCCAATCTTGCCAACTTGGTCTCTGATGTGGCGGGAGCCATCGCCGTCACCATACCCAGCGAAGAATCCGGACAGTCCGTCGAGCGCGCAATCAGATCGGCGATCGATTGCAACGTCGATGTCGTTGGCATTGTGGAGAACATGTGTTCCTATGTTTGCTCCGACTGCGGACACAGCGTTCGCCTCTTCGAGGGATCGGCGGGCCTCAGATTATCCGAGGAGTTTGAGCTTCCCTTGCTGGCTCAAATACCCTTCGTGCCTGGCCAGGCTTCGACCGGAGCAATCGGGACCTTAGCGGATGCATTGATCGAGAACCTTTCATGAAATTCCTTTGTATTGACTGCGACGAGCAGATGACCTTCCAGGACCGGCAGGTTCCCGGCGACGGCACTTTCGCGGCCTCATTTGAGTGCCCGCACTGTAACCGGCGCATCGCGATGCTTGCGAATCCGTTCGAAGCCCAACTGGTAAACTCCCTTGGCGTCAAGATCGGCGGACGCACGCTGGAAGAAGAGCCTTTCGAGCAGACCAGGCGGTCCGTGGTCGGTAAAGACAACGCCTTCGTGGATGAAGAAGACACGACAGGTAAACCGATCCGCTGGTCGGCCGAGAGCCGAGAACGACTCGAGCGCGTGCCTCGATTCGTGAGGGGTATGGTAAAGAAGATCTACGCCGAATACGCTACGGAACACGGAATTACGGAAATCACGCCGGCAGTGATGGATAGCGCGCGAACGGAATTGGGCCTGGAGGGCATGTAGCCTTGGGAGAAATAGAACGGACGATCGGTGAACTCAGAATAAAGATTGACCGCGACCTCTGCGTTGGTTTTGGAGACTGCGTTGAGCAGGCTCCGGACGCCTTCAGACTCGACGACGAAGGGCTCGCCACGTTCACGAATCCCGAGTCTACCGAACGCGACCGGCTAGTCGCCGCCTGTGAAGAGTGCCCTGTAGACGCGCTGACGGTGTGGAACGCAGAGGGAGAACAGATCGTCCCTTGACATGGCACCGAGGCCAGGGCAATTTCGCGGCGCGAGGGGGAGTGGGCCGAGAGAAAATCCTACCCCCGGCGAGCAATCAGGTGATTACACACCAGAGTTGCCGTCGGATAAAACCGGACGCTCAATTAGGTAGTCACAGTAAATCGACCATCCAAGGGGCCATAAGCTGACTTATGTATAAGGAGATTCTTGTTCCCGTTGACAATTCCCAGCACTCGGATTGGGCTGTCGACCGCGCTTTAGAAATCGGATCCAAATCCAAGGCACAGATCACCGGCAACCACGTCTACGCAGCGCGACTACACGACGTCCGGTTCCGGCAACTCGAAACCGGGCTGCCCGCCCAGTTCCAGACGCCCAAAGAGCTCAAGCGTCAGCGCAAAGTGCACGACAAGTTGCTCGA
>JACZUR010000165.1 GCA_022573095.1 Gemmatimonadota bacterium
CCTCAGTCATGACCGAAAAACAGAACTGTTTGAATCGACGGCTATTTCTGCGTCAGTCTGCCGCGTCGGTGTTGGCGGCGGGTCTGTGGTATATCCGTTACGTACGGCCGAGTGATGATGAAGTGTCGTTCACACCCGACCCGGTTATGGCCCGCGATACTGCCGGCATTGGGTCTGATGGCGCAGCCGAGCAGGTATTCACGCCCGACTCGTTTATGGTGCGAGACACGTCAGCCAACCTGTCAGGCAGCGATTCCATACCCGAGTTCGTTCCCGACTCGATTATGGCACGCGACACCGCTCACACACCCTAACTGCGGTTGGCGATGTGCCAGCGCACGGATCGTGCGAGGCCATTGACTGGTGAGGTTGTCGGTTCCCAGCCCAGCTCGTTTTCATGCTTGCGTGCCGTCAGTTTTTCGATCGCGTGGCTGCCTATCATACCGGTGCCACCGGTGACAAAGATCCTCACACGCCGATGTTACCAGTCGAAGTGAAACGGCAACTCAATGATGTTGGCCTCTACGCCCGCAGCGATAACAGGTTTAGAAACGTCCGAACTCAATCTGACCGAGCCAATCCCAATGTACTGATCAATCGGGTCCAGCCATGCCATGCTACATACTCTGCCTATGTTTTTCTCACCCTGAACAATTTCGTCGTCACCGAGGTTGGGTTGACCCTCCCAGGTCAGGCCGACGAGACCCCGATTGGCATGTCCTCTGAAGTGCAGGCGAGCCACAGTTTCCTGCCCGGTGTAACAGCCCTTCGTATACGAGATTCCGTTGAGCTCGTCGAAGCGCACCTCCTGCGGTAGAGTCTTCTCGCCGATCTCATTTCCTACGCTTGGCCAGCCGGCGAGAATCCTCGCGAGTTCCAGCGCGGTATCGGGACCGGGGTCGCCGCCTGTTCTCAGCAACGAGTCCCGAATCTGTTGAGCGTCGCGTGTTACCGAGTTTATCTGCAGTGAAAACGGAGAAGGTTCGGTGGGCCTGCTAACGAAGCACTTGATCGATCCGAGGAGGCACCAGACGGACCGTCCTGGATCCGGAACATGCAGTCCTGCCCTGGAAGCGACTTCCAAACTTCGTGGTCCGACCAATCTTAGGACTGTAGTCTCAGCGGATATATCTTTGACTTGAGCGAGTCGAGGTGGGACACTTCTGTCGAGAAGCGCACCCACGCTGCCGCCGGCGCGGCTGGGGACTATGAGGGATACCGTCTCCCCGTCTCGTGTCACCCAAGCATCCGATATGATCATACCCTTGGTAGTAAGAAACGCGGCGTAAAGAACCGCTCCGTCACCTGGGTCTTCTATATCGTTCGTAATGAGTCCTTGGGCGCACGTCACAGCCCCCGATCCCTTGAGTTCAATAACGGATACATCTGCATCTGCAACCACGCAGGTCTCCAGGACCGCTTCGGCGTATTCGGCCCGGAGGTCGTCCGGAGTGATGACAAGAGGTTTGTTCAACTGAAAAGCCATATTACTAATCTAGCTAATCATTGTGGCTCGTAGCGGTTTGATAGAGCCCGGCGCGTTGGTACGACGAATCCAGCAACTCCACCGGATGTGCTACACCAACGGTACTAGCGTTTTTTCTCAGACCCGCCCCAATCTGGATTATACAGCCAGGATTGCCGCTTGCTACCACGTCAACTCCGGACTCTAGGATCGGTTCCAACTTTCGGTTGAGAACAGCCTCCGCCATCTTCGGTTGGGTTAAACTGTATGTGCCAGCACTGCCACAACATAGTTCGGCCCCATCGCACATCGTCAACTCCAGACCTGGAATCGCCCGCATCACTCTCAGCGGAGCGTCAGAAATCTGCTGCGCATGCAGGAGATGGCAGGGCGGATCGTATGCGACCTTAAGTGCCAGTGGTGCCCCCGATGCTGGTCCGCAGTCTGCGAGTAGTTCGGTAACATCCTTTACCCGGTCCGCGAAAGCGCTGGCCTCCGAGTGCAACGGTGTGTTGCGCAATAGATTGGGGTATCCCTTCAGCATCGCCCCACACCCCGCACTGTTTACCACAATCGCCGAACGGGGGCTTGCTGAGAAGGCTCTAATGTTCCTGCGCGCCAGCCGCAGCGCCCCGTCGAGAAAGCCGTTATGAGCGTGCAGGGCACCACAACATGACTGGCGCTCGACAAATCCGACGCTAATTCCGTTCGCCGTAAGTGTTCGCATTGTGGCGAGGTTAACGTGCGAAAACAATCCTTCCATCACGCACCCGACGAAAAGGCACGCATCAGGGTCTGTCGTGGATGAGTAACGTAACTTTCGGGCAGGTCGCGATTGCATCTCCCACGGAGCTGAAGCAGCCAGCATGCGAGCCAGTGAACCACCGACATTCACGTTTGCCAGAAGTTTCGATCCGGGTCTCATGAGTCGCGCGAGAGCTAGGACGGGCCGTCTTACTTTTTCCTCAGCGAGAACCCATGAAGCGAGACGCGCAACCCAGGAAGCAGGTCGAACCTTATTCAACTCGACCCTGATTTCTTCCAGCGCCTCTCCGTAACGCACCCCCGAAGGACACACCGGTTCACATCCGCGGCACCCGAGGCATGTGTCTAGGTGGGAAATGGCGGCATGGTCGTCAGGTGGGATCGATCCGCGCGCTATGGACTGCATGAGAACGATTCGACCGCGAGGACTGTCCGCTTCGTCCCCGGTTATCAGGTACGTTGGGCACGCTTGCAGGCAAAACCCACAGTGCACGCAGGGATCCAACTGGCTCAGTCTTTTCATCAACTCAGCACTCCACCCACGGCGAGAATGTCATGAGGATCAAGCTGGGTGCGTAACCCGGCGAGCAGATTGTCAACGCCCGGCCTGAGTTTTCCGAAGATCCCAATAGCGCTTAGGGTATTTGGTGGACACCGCTCGATTGTCACGGGAACTCCGAGCGGGAGCAGGTCCGATCGAAGACGCTTGATCTGATCTGGCTCACAGGCACCGCACCACCGAAGTCCGGCGAAGGGTGAGTACGAGTACTCACCACTGCCGAATTGCTCTCTTGTTAGTTGTTCAACCTTCTGAATGGTTTTCTGGGTTGCTCCTATCTTGATTACTACGGGGTGTTCTGTAGCCACACTGGACAAGCTGCTCCAAAGTAGGTCGGACTCATCCGACGTGAGTACGCGGACGTCGGTTCCAACATCCATTTTCGTGGTTTTCAGCATCGCTTCAACATGGGTGGTGCTGCCTAAGAACCTTAGCGCTAGAGTCCATTCGGAAGGCTGTGAGTCTGGCGGTGCGATCAACTCGAACGCGGACGGACTTAGCGGTGCGTTAAGGAGATCTCGCATCCTCTCCAGAAGGGTGACCAGATTTCCTTCGATGACTACCGTCTGATCCGCGTGCGGTCGTCTGCGAAGCCGGAGATGTACTTCAGTGATGATGCCGAATGCACCGTATCCACCGATGTTGAGCCTTTTTAGGTCAAATCCTGCGACATTTTTCATTACCCGGCTGCCGGATGTGATGAGGTCTCCACTCCCCGAGATGAACGAGATGCCAAGCACATGGTCACGAATCTCGCCGAAACCGAATCGGAGCGGACCCGCGGTACCTGTAGCTACAATCGATCCAACAGTGCGGTTCACACCCGGCACGTCGATTGCGACCCACACGTCTGCCTTTGCCAGGACAGCCTGCAGATCGTTCCATGCGACGCCCGCTTGCGCGGTCACGACAAGGTCTTGCGCGTCAAGCTCAACCAACGAATTCAGATTCGTTGTTGTAACCGTCACGTCACCGCGCACAACGAGCCATGTCGAGTTACCCTGAATCGCCAGCTTGTGGCCTTTGTCCCTCGCCGCTCGAGTGAGAACGACGCACTCCTCGACACTGTCTGGTGCCGTCCTCATGACAACCGCGATTTCCTGGCAGCCTTACCGGACATCCACTCGCGACAAAAACGCAGAGGGATGACTTTTCCCGGGTTGGAGATCTGATCAGGATCAAAAGCCCTTCGGACGGCGCTCATTGCAGAGATGGTTTCATCGCTGAAGATGCTGGACATGTATTGAACCTTATCCCGTCCGACTCCGTGCTCTCCCGTTATGGTGCCGCCGGCGGCTATGCAGATCTGCATGATCTCCTCCTCCGCACGTTTGACTCTATTCCTCTGGTTCTCATCCGAGGCGTCGAAATTGATATTGGGGTGGAGATTTCCGTCACCGGCGTGAAACACGTTGCTTACGGACAGTCCGTACCTCCGGCCGACACCGTCGATCTGTTCGAGAACGTCGGGTAGCTTGGAACGCGGTACGACCGCGTCCTGCACGACAAGATCGGGACTGATTCGTCCCAGCGCCCCGAATGCCTTTTTTCTACCCTGCCAGAGTTTCTCCCGGTGAGCGCTGTCTTTCGCTGTTAGAACGTTACGCGCGCCACCCCGCTCGAGTATCCCTGTGACAGTGGTGCATTCATCCTCCACACCTTCGCGCGATCTACCGTCAACTTCAACGAGAAGAACCGCTGCCGCGTCTGTAGGGTACCCGGCGGCGTAAATGGACGATTCAACGGCTCGAATACAGTTCTGATCCATCATCTCCAAGGCGGCGGGCACGATCCCTGATTCGATAATACGCGAGACCGTTTCCCCAGCTTCCCTGAGAGATTTGAAATCGGCCAGGAGGGTGATAGTGACGTCCGGAATGGGCACCAGTCGAAGTTTGATCTCGGTTGCGATCCCGAACATTCCCTCGCTTCCAACGAACAGGCCTACAAGATCGGGCCCCCATGGCTGTCCAGAGTTGGATCCGATCCTAACCACATCGCCCGTCGGGAGTACCACCTCTAGTTCCAGAATGTGATTTACAGTGACACCGTATTTCAGGCAGTGCGGTCCCCCTGCGTTCTCGGCTACGTTGCCTCCAATGGTGCAAGCTGTCTGACTGGAAGGATCAGGGGCGTAATGGAGTCCGTAGGGCGCGGCCGCTTCAGAGAGACGAGAATTTACAACCCCGGGCTCGACCGTCGCCGTCCTGTCGAGCGGGTCGATCTCGATGATTCTCGTGAGACGTGTGAGAGTAATAATAACCGAGTTGGAGTCACCCAATGCGCCCCCGGAGAGTCCGGTGCCCGCCCCACGCGCTACGAATGGGATCGAATGACGAGCTAGCACGGCAACCACACGCCTCACTTCATCGGCTGTACCCGGGAAGACGACGGCTCCGGGGGTCGAGTGCAACGTGGGGAGTCCGTCCGAAGCGAAGGTCTCCAGATCAGACCGCTCAACTCGAATCCGCTCAGGGCCAACAACGGACGATAATGCTTCGATGACGG
>JACZUR010000011.1 GCA_022573095.1 Gemmatimonadota bacterium
CTATAGCGGGTAGTCCGTTTCCCCTAATGATAGGTTTTGCAGCCGCTCTCGTCTCCGGCGTTTTCGCTATCCGTGTACTCGTCAGATTACTTATCAGGCAACAGTTCCATCGTTTCGCGGGCTACTGCTGGCTCCTGGGGATTGTTGTCATCAGTTGGAGTTTCTACAAGTAGTGCCGTACGACGGAATAACGGCTGAAGATCTGGCGCGGCGTTGTGGATTGCGGCAGTGCATATGTCTCCGCCGCGTTACGAGTACGATGGATATTGTGCACGAGATGGGTGCCCAAGGAGAGTCAGAAACTCTCGTTCTGGCCGATGAGCAGCTCGGTGGACGAGGCAGAATGGGCCGCAAGTGGTCTAGTCCGAAGGGCAAGGGGATTTGGATGGGGTACCTTGCGAAAATGGATGAAGCACCGACTGCGGGGCTTCTTTCCTTGAGAGTCGGACTGGCCGTGATCGAGACGCTGCTTGAGCTCGACGTTAGCACGAAACTGAAGTGGCCCAATGACGTCATGTTGGGTGATCGCAAGGTTGCTGGCATACTTTGCGAGGCTAAAGGGAATGATAGCTGGGATTGGATAGCCGTCGGCATTGGAATCAATGTTCACGGCCCCGTACCGGCTGACCTGCGAAGCGTCGCGGCTTCGCTTGACGAAGCAGCCAGCGACATCACAAGAGTCGCCGTGCTGGAGCGTCTGGTTCCTCGGTTGATCGGCGTTTCCGGCGAAGCCAAACTGACGGTCGCGGAGAGAGCGTTGTTCGAGTCCCACGACTGGCTACGGGGGCGGCAGATTCTCGAACCGGTGAAAGGGTTCGCCTCAGGTGTATCTGCTGAAGGCGGTCTACTTGTCGATACCGGGAGCAAGATGGAAAAAGTCCTGGGAGGATCGGTAGTTGCGGCATAGTATGCAATGGCTCGTGCGATTAGCCGCTGCGATTCTACTAATTGCCGGTGGGTGGTTTTCTGCCAACTCCGAAAGGCTCACACAGCTGTCCGGTGAGTCCATTCACATCGGTGCAGTCGGCGTGCTGGCAGGATCGCTCGTGATGGGTATGAGGATCCCCCTCGATTTCTGGTTTCCTCCCCTCCGGAAACGTTTCTCCCCTAGGATTGCAGTTGGTGTCGCGTTTGTCCTTGGCGCGCTCATAATTCTTTCGCGCTCGACCAGAATTGTGGCTGACACGTTTAGAACTAATCCGGGACACCTCGCCGTAGCGGTCCTCGGTGGAGCTATCATCGCGGTGTCGATTGGCATGGCAATGCAACGGCAGAGAGCTGCGTGGTACGGAATTGCGCTTGCCTGCGCATGGTTGCCTCTGATCACCATATATTTAGCGGAAAACAGGGTGTTCAAAGAGGGCGTCGGCGTCATAATGCTGATTCAGGTCCTCGTGTTCTTCGTTGTTACGGAATGCGGGGCCGCGCTGGTGACTTTGGAGTTGGGCTTCAGGCGGGTGCTCATAGGTAGTGCCGAGCAAGCATCGGTCGCCGTCGTCTTGGTTTCGGCGATCACGTACGGATTATGGTTGACAGTCGTGCGCCCGGCTGATGGGAGTATTTTCTCAACTATGCTAGCGGGGGCGCTGGTTGGGGCCATTGCCGGTGCCATTTATACGCTATCTCGATCGATGTTGGTTTCCGCACTATATACGGGCGGCGCATTTGCGCTGGTTCGGGCGGTCAACTACGCTACTAGTGCGAGCGATCCCATAAGTGTGAAGATATTGCTCATGACAAACGCGCTCATTGCTGTTGGCCTTCTTGTTTTTGTGTACCGCGAGCGAGGATTTGGCATAAGCCTTGGACGAAAGGCAGGCAATGCTACTGGCAGTTGATATAGGAAATACAGAGACAACGCTTGGCCTCTTTGCGGACGACAAACTCCGCAGTCGCTGGCGCATGACGACTGCCACCGACCGTACTCCGGACGAGTGGTCGGCAATGATCACAGGATACGTGATCAACGAAGGGCACTCGACACACGAGGTGCGCGCAGCTGTCGAAGCCTCGGTGGCTCCGGTGGTGACGGCGATGCTCTCAGAGGGAGTCAATCGGGCGATTGGAGTGAATCCGGTTACCGTCTCGGCCGCAACGGATCTTCCGGTGGTGCTGGATGTCGAGGACCCTTTGAGCGTGGGCGCCGATCGCGTCGTTAATAGTCTGGCGGCGCTGCACCTCTACCAGAGGGACACGATCGTCGTCGATTTCGGAACGGCCACGACGTTCGACTGTGTAATGGGGGATGGGCGTTTCATTGGAGGAGTGATCGCACCGGGCGTCAGGACCGCGTCAGAAGAACTCGTAAAGAAGGCGGCCAAGCTCTTTGCTACCGAACTTGTCGAGCCGGAGAACGTGATCGGCCGGCGCACCGAGGACTGTATCCGATCGGGAATTCTCTACTCTTCCTCCGACTCAGTTGACGGAATTGTACGTCGCATCAAGGCGAGCTGGCCTGGGGAAAACGAACCCTACGTTGTAGCGACCGGTGGGATGGCAGCTGTTATCGTTCCGCTGACCACGCAAGTTGAACACGTTGAACCTGATCTCGCGCTGCACGGCTTGCTGGTGGCCGCCAAACATCTCGGGCTGGAGTGGTGAGGAGCGAGTAACGTCCGCAAGGTTCTAAATCCGATCACGATGCCCTCCGCCGATACTAGTTCCAATCCTGTAAGATCGGATCAATCTCTTTGGTTGTTGATCATACTGAACGCATACCTGGGTTACCTGCTGGCGGTCGGCGTTGATGGAGCGCTGTGGGGCGACTCCCGCTGGCCCGCTCACCGTGCGATCGGCATCTGGGTGCTGTTACTCGGTGGCGGAACGGCAATCGCGATTAAGGCGGTTGATCCCTCGGACCGAAGACTACTTCCGAAGCCGCTCAGACGGCCCAAACTCTCGCTGGAGATGGCAGCGGGGCTGCTCGCTGGCGGCTTCATTCTGTCGTTCACGCTGCCCTACGCATTCCGAGCGGTCTACGTGCTTGCATCCGTACTTTCGCTTCTCTTGGTCCTGATGTACGCGAATAAGCTGCGCCGGTTGCTGTGGGCGGCCTCGGCCCTGTTCCTCGGCGCCCTAACACCGCTTGCTGGATACGAAGCGGTTGGCGTGGAACTACGGCCCAATGCGGTTCTGGCTATGATCGGTTTGACGGTCCTTCTTGCAGCTATTTACCCGCTGTATTGGCACGTGAAGCCCGGAGCACACCATCCGATCTTGAGGGGGGGTGGTGTTAGAGCGGTCGTGCTCTCGGCGGTTTCTTTTTCGTTCTTGGTGATGATTACGGCGTGGACGATCAAAGCCGATGCGTTGTACGGAGGTGGGACGTCGTACGTTGGTATTGCTGCTCTTCTCGCCTCGTTCGCTGTCTGGATCGTGCAATTTGTACGGTGGTCAGGGCGACGGACCGTGGAAATTGACGACAAGACCGAAAAAAAGTTCCAGACCGACATGCTTCAGGCCCTTGTCGTAACGGATGTGGCGCTCGTTGTGGCGCTCAGCCTATGATAGGTGCGGGCTCTGTTGGGACGTTGAAAGTAACGATCTGTCACAGTAACTTGCGGCCTGACCAAAACCCCTGGGAGATGACTGAATGACATCTGCAGCTGCCGTTTCCGAAGTTGAACGCTCCGATGCCGGTACCCTCGTAATCGGTGGGCTCAAGCTGGGTGTTATCACGACGGTGGGAGTCGTGATCTTTGCCTTGGCGTCGCGGTCCATGGGCGGAATCGCTGAAACGGTGGTTCAGTCGATCCTCATAATTGCCGGCGGTTTGGTGTTCAGCATTATGCCGGCGTTAACTGTGAGGTGCAGAAGCATTGACGGCGTTGGGTGGGCGATGCTAATGGGGTTGATGGGCGCGCTATTCTTTACGGTGTTCGATGTTATCGCGCTGCGCCCGCTCGATATATACCACTGGACCTGGGATGAGATCGGCGGGGGCAGCGGATTCTGGTACATTCCGATCTGGTGGATGGGCGCCGCGGTGTTAGCGGCGCTCGGTGGAATGATCGTTGTGGGTGACCCGGAAAGGCCACTACAATTGACGGCTGCGCGAGTCGTTGGCTTCGGACTCGTCGCCTTTGGCGTCATAGCCGTGTCGGGTGTTCTGCCAGCAAATTCAGCGGTAATGGCGCTTGCGATCTCGCTTGGGCTGGCTGCGGACGCGGCGGCCACGATGATCCTGAAGAAGGGGTGACCGCGCTACGACGCCGTCTCGTTGTGACTCTGGGCTGGCTGCTCATGCCGATAGCAGCGTGGGCAACCGCTTTTTTTGTTTCCTGGATCGCTGCGCTGGTAGGCGCCGGCCAGGAATCGGCTTTAGTGGGATTCTATCTGACCGTTGGCGGGGCAGTGTTGGGTGGCGTGACCGGCGCGGTCTTGTGGATCTATGCTCTACGCAAAATGACTAGGGGAAGCGGCGCAACTGAGGAATCGGCGACCGGGCTTGCCACACACGACGCGCAGAGTGAAGATTTCGACACACGTGTTTCCTAAACTTCCGGCAGGGAGGAAATAGATGTCGCAACTTGCCGCGTTCAATCTAAGAGGATGGATCGACGAACACAGGGAACTGCTGAAGCCACCGGTCGGGAACAAGATGGTATGGCAGGATTCAGAGATTCTCGTAATGATCGTCGGTGGACCCAATCAGCGCAAAGACTATCACATCGAGGACGGTGAGGAGTTCTTCTACCAGATCGAGGGTGACATAACCCTCCGCATTATGGAAGATGGCAAACCCCGGGACATTGACATCAAGGAAGGAGACATCTTCCTGCTGCCGGCCGGTATTCCTCATTCGCCCCAGCGCCCAGCCAATACGGTCGGTATGGTGATCGAACGGCAGCGTAAGGAAGGAGAACTGGACCACCTGCGCTGGTACTGTGAGGGGTGTGGTGAGATCCTTCATGATGCGTTCTTTCAGCTGGTTGATCTCGGCAAACAGCTGAAGCCCGTCATCGAAGAGTTCTACGCTAGCGAGGAATTACGTACTTGCGACAGCTGTAAGGCGGTGATGGAAGTCCCGGCGGCCAAGTAGCCGCGCGCGTGGTAAAAGTACCTCGCATCGATATCCACACTCACATACTCCCGGAGACGTGGCCCGATCTCAAAGAACGCTACGGCTACGGTGGCTTTGTAAGCTTGCACCATGGCGACGGCTGCAATGCTACAATGGCTATCGACGGAAAGCCGTTCCGTGAGATAAGCGACAACTGTTGGTCACCGGAGCGTCGCATCGAAGATTGTGAAGTTTCGGGCGTGTCGCTACAGGTACTTTCGACCGTGCCCGTCATGTTCAGCTACTGGGCCAAGCCGGCGGATGCGCTGGACCTGTCCAAGATTCTAAATGATCACATTTCGGAAGTTGTCAACCAGTATCCGGATCGTTTCCTCGGTCTGGGCACGCTTCCGATGCAGGCTCCCGATCTGGCGGCAAGAGAACTGGAAAGATGCAAGTCGCTTGGGCTAGCCGGGGTCGAAATCGGTACGCACGTAAACGACTGGAATCTGAATGCGCCCGAGGTGTTCACGGTTTTCCAGGCGGCCGCCGATATGGATCAGGCGGTCTTCGTGCATCCGTGGGACATGATGGGTCAGGAGAGGATGCCACAATATTGGTTGCCGTGGTTGGTTGGTATGCCTGCTGAGGCCAGCCTTGCGATCGGTTCCATGATCTTTGGCGGTGTGTTTGAGCGGCTGCCGGATCTAAGGGTTTGCTTTGCGCACGGCGGAGGCGCATTTCCCATGACGGTAGGGCGGTTTGCCCGTGGTTTTGAAGCCCGTCCCGACCTGTGCGCAGTGGACAACGATGTCGACCCGCGTTCGTACTTGGGGAAATTTTCCGTCGATTCACTGGTGCACGATGCCGGGGCGCTCAAGTACCTGCTGAACGTCATGGGTGAGAACCGGGTCGTGTTCGGTTCTGATTATCCTTTTCCGTTGGGTGAGGAGTCGCCGGGACATCTGCTTGACTCGATGCCCGATCTAAGCGATGCGGTGCGCCGCAAGATCAGCCACGATAACGCTGTCGAGTTCCTCGGTCTGGACCCACTATCACACGCTGGGTGATCAGTTGGTGAACCCCTCCACATTCAGTCTCGACGAATCTTCAGCGCTGGAGCGGGACAGATGTGACGTGCTCGCCTCCTTCCGGTCGCGGTTTGCGATTCCGCAGCGAGACGGTAGAGAAGTTGCGTATTTTGCAGGCAATTCGCTTGGTCTGATGCCCCACTCGGCAAGGGAGAACGTGGAGCGCGAGTTGGAGGAGTGGAAAACGCTGGCGCTCGATGCTCACTTCGACGCGGAGTATCCCTGGTATTCGTATCACGAAATATTCCGCGAGTCGGGTGCGCGTCTCGTGGGGGCGAAGTCGGGCGAGGTCGTAATGATGAACGGCCTCACGGTGAATCTGAACCTGATGCTGATCTCATTTTACCGGCCGAAACCCGATCGATACAAGATCGTCACCGAGCCGAACTGTTTTCCATCTGATCTCTACGCGCTTCAGGCGCAAGTGAGGAATCACGGTTTCAATCCGGCCGACGCGATAATCACCCTTCCGGTATCAAACGGTGAGTACTTGGTGCAAATGGAGGATGCGCTCGCGTATATAGAGGAACACGGGAGGGAGACTGCGCTTGTGCACATCGGTGGAGTCGATTACTTCACGGGCCAGTTGTTCGACATCGCAGCTATTACACGCGTCGCACATGAGAGAGGTTGCGTGGTGGGTGTCGATCTTGCACACGCTGCCGGTAATGTTCCGCTCCGGATGCACGACTGGGGCGTCGACTATGCTGTGTGGTGTTCCTATAAGTATCTCAACAGCGGACCTGGTTCGATTGCGGGATGTTTCGTGCATGAACGTCATGGCAAGGACGCTTCGCTGCCTCGCTTGGCGGGATGGTGGGGTAACGATCCCGACACTCGATTCGAAATGGACACGACCCGCGACTTCGTTCCGCGTGATGGAGCCGAAGGTTGGCAGGTCAGTAACCCACCGATTTTTGCGATGGCGCCGCTCAAGGGCTCGCTGAAAATATTCGACGAGGCCGGCATAGATGCCCTCCGAAAGAAATCCGTCGAACTCACGGGCTATCTCGAGTTCGTGGTGAAGGAATACGCCGGCGATGCAATAGAGCTGATCACGCCCTCCGACCCGGAACAGCGCGGATGCCAGCTGTCACTGCGCGCGAGGGAACGACCCAGGGAATTCCTGGATGTGCTTTCCGCCGCGGGAATCGTTCCCGATTTCAGGCCGCCCGATGTCATCAGGGCGGCGCCCGTGCCGCTGTACAACACGTTTCACGACGTTTGGAGATTCGGGCAGGCGCTGAAGAGAGCAGTGGGTTGATGCGTTACGGCGAGGGGAAGGTTGCAATCGTTGGAGCGGGTCTTGCCGGTTCGCTAATGGCTGTATACCTGGGGCGGTCGGGTTATCGGGTCGACCTGTTCGAAAAAAGGCCCGATCCCAGGATCGAGAAAGGACAGCGCACCAGGTCTATCAATCTGGCCATCTCGGCGCGCGGATTGGATGCACTGGGCCGAGTTGGGTTGGATCGCGAGGTGCTTGACATGGCAATCCCGATGCGCGGCCGAATGATGCACGCGCAATCCGGCAGACTCACATTCCAACCCTACGGTGTGAAGGGTCAGGCAATAAACTCTGTGTCGCGGGCCAATCTTAATCTCGTGATGATTGAAGCGGCCGACGAACTATCGAACGTCTGCTGCCATTTCTCGGCGGTGCTGGCTGACGCGGATATCGACAACGGTGTCTTGAAGATCCGAGATCCCGGTGGCGGATCGATCAGCGAAACCTACGATGCCGTTATTGGCGCCGACGGAGCCTTTTCATCCGTCAGAGCCCATATGGTGCAGCGGCAGCGATTCAGCTTCTCGCAAACCTACCTGGAACACGGGTATAAGGAACTGACGATTCCAGCCGGCCCGAACAACTCCCATCGACTCTCGAGAGACGCGCTTCATATCTGGCCACGCGGTGGGTACATGATGATCGCGCTCCCGAACATCGACGGTTCGTTCACCTGTACGCTCTTCTGGCCTCACGAAGGACCAAACAGCTTTGAGGAGGTGAGCGAGAACGAGGTTGTGCAGTTCTTTGAGTCGAATTTTCTGGACGTGGTGTCGCTAATGCCCAGTCTTATGGAGGACTTTGCATCGAATCCGACGAGTTCTTTGGCTACTATCAGATGCGATCCTTGGCACGTCGGGAAGGCGGTTCTCTTGGGTGACGCGGCCCATGCGGTGGTTCCGTTCTACGGACAGGGAGCGAACGCGGCATTCGAGAGCTGTGTCGTGCTGGACGAGTGCCTCAAAGAATGCAGCGGTGACTGGAGAAGTGCATTCGCCACCTACTCGCACCGCCGCAAGCCGCACACCGACGCGCTTGCAGACCTGGCTATCGGAAATTTTGTTGAGATGCGCAATCGCGTCACATCGCCGATGTTCTTGCTAAAGAAGAAGACCGAGAAGCTACTGCTCAGAACGGTGCCGGGATATCTTCCGCTGTACTCCATGATTTCCTTCAGCACAATCCCGTATGCGGAAGCGGTCCACAGGAATAGGAGGCGAAATGCCTTGACCAGAAATGTCGTGTTGCTCGCTGGTTTTGCGCTAGTGGTTCTCCTGCTGTCATATTTGTTAGGCTAACGGGCGGAGGGCATTTTGGCGCTAACATATCCATCCTATCTTCGGCTGAGGGAGCTGCTATCGCTGCAGCAACCCGTCTCCGATCCTGAGGAACACGACGAGATTCTGTTCATCGTGATCCACCAGGTCTACGAGTTGTGGTTCAAACTCCTTAAACACGAAGTCGAGAAAGCGAACGCGTGTTTTTCCGACGGTGATCTCTACGGGGCTCTGGCGACGTTCAAGAGATTGCGTACGGTGATGAAGACACTCGTCGGCCAGTTAGATATTCTCGAAACCATGACACCGATGTCGTTCTCGTCCTTTAGGGACCGGCTCGAGACCGCATCGGGCTTTCAGTCTACCCAGTTTCGCGAGCTCGAGTTCATGCTGGGCCAGAAGCGTTCCGAGATGCTTGCGTACTACAAGCACGACTCTGCCGGTCACGCGGAACTGGAGAAGCGACTTTCCGAACCGTCCGTGCAGGATCACTTTAATCGTTTCTTGGAAGGCCACGGTGTTGAGGTTCCGGAAACGATAAAGAACAAGGATGTGACGGCAAGTCACGAACCGAGCAAGGAGCTTCAGGAACAACTGTTGAGGCTGTATCGGGAAAAACCGGATCTGGTGTTGTTGTTTGAGGTGATGATCGATTTCGATGAGGGTCTGCAGGAGTGGCGTTACCGGCATTTGAAAATGGTCGAGCGCACGATCGGTGACAAACGCGGTACGGGTGGTTCGCCGGGCGCGGCGTTTCTACGACAGTCACTCTTCAAACCTATTTTCCCCGATCTCTGGGAGATCAGGCGCGACCTCTAGCGGTGTACGACATCACACCGACGGTATCGAACCGGCTCAAGGTATGGCCGGGAGACACGCCGCCAAGTCGCGAGATTCTGCTGGATATGGCGAAGGGCGATAACCTCACCCTGTCAACTCTGCACGCGACAGTGCATCTGGGAGCGCACGCCGATGCGCCAAGCCATTACAGGAAAGATGCGGCCAGCATAGAGAGTGCGGAGTTGCAACTCTACATGGGCGAGTGCGAGGTGGTACGGGCGACGGCGCGGCGTGGGAAGCGGGTCGATATCGAGGACTTAAAGGGAGCGGGGAGCGGGGAGCGGGTCTTGATAGCGACCGGGACGTTCCCGGATCCGGAGAGTTTTAACGAAGACTTTTCAGGGTTGGCGCCTGAACTCATTGAGCATCTCGCGGGGCAGGGTACGCGGCTGATCGGTGTGGATATGCCGAGCGTTGACGCATTCGACTCGAAGGATCTGCCGGCTCACAACGCGTGCCTGGCGAACGATGTGATGATTCTCGAGGGGCTTGTGCTCGCGAATGTGCCGGAGGGCCGATACGAACTGATAGCTCTGCCGCTCAAACTAGAAGGATTCGACGCGAGTCCGGTGCGCGCCGTTTTGCGTACGCTGAAGTAGATAAAGTGGTGCGGGTTGGACCTGACACGCTCAACCTGAGTGTCATGACACGGGAGGCCTGACGCCGTAGCCTGACTAACAACAGCCACTGTAACTGACACTCTGTAAGACATTTAATCACAAGAACTTAGAAGAGATAGCGAATTCCTAGCGAGAATTAAGAAACTCGATTGGCTCTTGACTTGACTAGCCGAAAAGTATAGACTAGTCGCCAACCAGTCGTATATTAGACTTATGAAGACAGTTGGTTCGTACGAGGCCAAGACTCATCTCGCACAGCTCCTCGAGGAGGTGGCTGCCGGCGAGATCGTCACGATTACCAAGCACGGGTTGCCGCTGGCCTCGCTCGTTCCAGTTGGCGAGAACGTAAAAAGGGATGTCGGCGAGGTAATCCGAGATATGCGTGCGTTTCGGCGTGGGAAGATTCGGGGTGATGGCGGGATCTATCAAACACCGGAGGATGGAGAATGAGCGGGATTGTAATTGATGGTTCTGTTACGATGGCGTGGTGTTTTGAGGACGAAAGTGACGACTACTCCGAGGCTACGCTCGATTATCTGCGCAGCGGGACTGCCGAAGTGCCGTCCATATGGATGCTGGACGTGTCGAACGCATTGAGTGCCAGTGAAAGGAGTGGTGGGATCGCCCAGTCGACTTCGACTAGGTTTCTGGAACTGTTGCGCTCGCTTCCGATCGACGTGCAATGCGACACGCGTGACAAGACCTGGAACAGGGTGATGGACCTCGGCCGTCAATTTGACCTCTCACCATACAACGCTTGCTATCTCGAACTCGCTATGCGTCGGGGTGCCGAGCTGGCGACGCGAGATTTTCGCCTAATGCGGGCGGCTGAAAGAGCGGGAGTGCCGATCTTTGGCAGGGCGTGAGCTTGGTTTGGCCGCCGACTCGCGCGAGCTTTCGTTATGCGAAGGCCGGGAGCTAAAGCCCCCGGCCTTTTCTTTTTCGCGTCCGACGTTCGGTCAATCCTTCAGCACGGCAATAACCTTCAGTTCAACGGCAATCGGCGTCGGTAGCCGGTTAACCTCGACTGTCGTACGGGTCGGCCGATTCTCCCGGAAGTGTTCGGCGTACAGCGCGTTGAACTTCTCGAAGTCGTTTCCTATATCCGTAAGGAACACTGTAACGTCCACAATATCGTCCCAGCTGGCGCCCGCATCCTCTATGACCGTGCGCACATTTTCGAAGACTGCGAGCGTTTGCACCTCGATGTCGTATCCGGTGACGCGACCGCTGTCGTCGAACGTTACACCGGGAATTTCCTTCGTGCCGCGCTTGCGCGGTCCCATACCTGAGAGAAACAACAGATTACCCACGCGCTTGGCGTGAGGGAAAGCGCCCACCGGTTCGGGTGCTCGTGCGCTTACGATATCGTTGGCGGAGTCAGCGGTCACGAGCGGCCGTGCAACGCAACGCAGACGTTCTTGGGTTCCGTAAAGAATCTCAGCGCCTCTTCGCCGCCTTCACGTCCCAGTCCGCTTTCCTTCATCCCGCCGAAGGGCACGCGCAGGTCGCGCAGCATCCAGCAGTTTACCCAGACCGTCCCGCATTCGATGCGGTCGGCGACGCGATGTGCGCGGTCGAGGTTCTTGGTCCAGACGGAGGCGGCGAGTCCATAGTTAGTTCCGTTGGCGTATTCGATTACCTCGTCCTCGGTATCAAACGGCGAAATGGAAACCACCGGGCCGAAGATCTCTTCCTGATTGACACGGCAGTCCGCCGCCAGTCCGTTGACTACTGTGGGCTCGTAGAAGAAGCCGCCGGCGCAGCGCTCACCGATCTCCTTGTCGGTGGGCCGCTTACCGCCGCACAGAATGTTGCCGCCTTCGTCGCGAGCTAGGTCTACGTAGTACTTCGTTTTGTCGAGCTGTGCCTGGGAGACCAGTGCACCCTGGTCGCACGAGTCGTCGAGCGGGTCGCCCACCTTCAGTTCTCTCGCAGTATCTACGAATCGGTTCACGAAATCGCCGTAGACTGAATTCTCTACGAAGATGCGCGATCCGGAGAGGCAGAGTTGTCCCTGGTTGGAAAACGCGGATTTGATGCTGGTGTCGAGCGCACCGTCCATGTCGGCATCGGCAAACACGATGTTGGGGTTCTTACCTCCCATCTCAAGTGCGAGCTTCTTGAAACGTCGTGACGTGCTCTCGGCGATCGATGCACCCGTCGCTGTACCGCCGGTAAATGAGATCGCGGCGACGTCGTCGTGCACGGCAAGCGCGGCTCCTACCTTAGCACCCAGTCCGTGAACGATGTTGAGCACACCTGGCGGCAGACCAGCTTCGATACACAGCTCGCTCAGCAAAAAGGCGGTCATCGGCGTGATCTCCGACGGCTTGGCTACCGCGGTGTTACCGGTCGCGAGTGCGGGCGCGATCTTCCACGTTAGTAGGTACAGAGGGAGGTTCCATGGCGAGATCAAACCGACGACACCATGCGGCCGGCGTAACGTGTAGTTGATTGCTGCGCTGTCGGTGATGTGCGACTCGGATTGCGTGTGCAGTATAGCGGTCGCAAAGAATTTAAGGTTTGCGATCGCGCGCGGGATGTCTACAGACCGCGCGAGTTTGTGCGGCTTCCCGGTGTCGATGCACTCCGCCATCGCGATGTCATCGAAGTTGTCTTTGATCAGTTGCGCGATACGCAGTAGTATCGCGGACCGTTCTGCGGCGGGCGTTGCCGACCACCCGGGAAACGCATCTCGCGCGGCGGCAACAGCGGTCGCGATGTCGCGTTCGTCGCTGTCCGGTACCCGGCCGTAAGGTTCGCCGATGGCGGGATCGATGTTGTCGATATAGTCGCCCGAGTTCGGTGCAGTCAGTTTGCCGTTTATATAGTTGGCGATCTGCATACTAGATCGTGGGGATTCTCCCGCCGTCGACCGGGAGGCTGAGTCCGGTGATGTATCCTGCCTCTGCGGATGCGAGGAAAGCAACGGCCTCGGCGATCTCCGAGGCTGCGCCGATTCTGCCCGCCGGTATCTTCCCTATCATGCCGTTCTGCACGAACTCGGCGCTGATCCCACTGTCCCGCGCCTTTGTCGCTATCTGCGATCGCAGCCGTGCGGTATCGGTGAAGCCCGGTAGAACGTTGTTCACCGTAATACCGAACTGCGCCACCTCGTTCGAGAGGGTCTTCGCCCAGCTGGCCACTGCGCCGCGCACCGTGTTGGAGACGCCCAGCCCTTCGATCGGTTGACGCACCGAAGTGGAGACGATATTGACGATTCTCCCGAAACTCTCTTCCTTCATCCCGGGAATGAAAGCCTGGGCGAGAATGTGGTTGCATATTAGGTGACGGTTGAACGCCGCGATGAACTCGCCGGGTGCTGCGCTCAGTATCGGCCCGGCGGGAGGGCCGCCGGTGTTGTTGATGAGGATGTGACAGCTACCGGTGTTCTTTATGTAAGATTCAGCTGCCATTTCGACGGCGGAGGTGTTGTCAAAGTTGGCGATCATGAAGCCGTGCTTACCATCACCGGGCAACTCGTCACAGACGGACCTCAGAGTCTCTTCGTCTCGTGCCAGCAGCGTTACGTTGGCTCCTTCAGCCGCAAGTTTGACGGCGCAAGCCTTCCCAATGCCCTGTGTGCTGCCGCATACGATGGCGTTCTTACCGGCGATTGAACTCATTGCGTTAATTGTTCAGGCGAGGTCCCGGTTGGCCGATGCGCGGCGCGCGCACTCGGCTAGCACTGCTGCACCGACAAAGATAGCATCTTCAGCGGCGTAGAATCGAGGGGAATGGCCCGGAATGACCTTGCCACCCTCCTCACGTGCGCCGATACGCAGAAAACAGCCGGGCACCGCCTGGAGGTAGTCGGCGAAATCTTCAGCCGCCATGTTCGTAAAGCCCAACGGCACCAGCGAATCTGGACCGAGGACATCCCTCACCACGGAGCGAGCCAACTCGGCTATCTTGCTGTCGTTCAACAACGGCGGCGGGCCGACATCGAATCTCACGGTTCCCTCGACGTGGTGCGCGGCGGTAACGCATTCCACCATCACTTCGATCTCGTCTATCAAACGTTGTCGTGTGTCGGCATCAGTGGCCCGGATGGTGCCGGTGAGCATCGCCGCGTTGGGTATCACGTTGGTCGCGTGTCCGGCGTTGAACGTTGCCACGGTGAGCACGGCGGGGGCGGACGGGCTTAGCCTCCGCGCGACTATCGTTTGTAGGGAGACAACCAACTGGCTGCCACACACTATCGGGTCGGCAGCTTCATGAGGTCTTGCCGCGTGCGCGCCTGACCCGCGGAGTTTGATCGTGAAGGTGTCCGCCGAGGCGCCGAGCGGACCGGGATCGGCCACGACCTGTCCAACTAGAAAACGGCGGTCGACGTGTCCACCGAATATGCAATTCACGCCGTCGAGCACGCCGGCTTCGATCATCTTCTTCGCGCCGTGCCCCGACTCCTCCGCGGGCTGGAAGATGACGACCACATCTCCCGCCGCCGGGTTTGCAGCTAATAGGCTAGCAGCGCCCACCGCCCACGTCGCATGTACGTCGTGTCCGCACGCGTGCATGACACCGGGTTTCTGCGACGCGTAGTCCAGTTCCGTTTCTTCGTGAATGGGGAGAGCGTCCGTGTCTCCTCGCAGCGCTATAGTAGCGCCACCACCTGATCCGCTTACGCGCGCGACTACTCCCGTGTCCGCCACGCGTTCAACCGTTACTCCGTCTAGGCCGTCCAGCGCGCGCTCGATTTTGGCAGCGGTCTCATGTTCCTGAAACGCAAGTTCCGGATTCCTGTGAACGTCGCGTCGCAGCTGGATCAGACGCTCGCGAAGCTCGGCGGGGATCTGAGCAAGATGGGGTATGGTTACCTGGGTCAACTGGTAATCTCCTCCGATTGAACCGTCAGGTCGTCCACGAAATCCACGTCTACGTCCACGCCGATGCCGGGCGCATGCGGTACCTGAACGTATCCCTGCGGATCCATCGTCCATTCCTGCCGCACGATGTCGCGGTCCCAGTACCGGTGACTCGGACTGAGGTCGCTGGGGAGGGAAAAGTTAGGCAACGAAGCGAGGGCAATGTTGTGTGCTCTACCGATGCCGCTTTCCAGCATTCCGCCACACCAGACCGGAACGCCGTTTTCCTCTGCAAAGTCGTGGATAAACTTGGACTGACGCAACCCGCCAACGCGTCCCGGCTTGATGTTGATGATTTTGCCGCTGCCCAGTTTGACCATTTCGCGGGCGCGCGTAAGTGTGGTTATCGACTCGTCAAGGCAGATCGGTGTTTTGATTCGCTGTTGCAGATCGGCGTGCTGAATGAGATCATCCCAGGCGAGCGGCTGTTCGATCGTGACGAGATTGAACTCGTCGAGCCGGCGCAGTGTGCTCACGTCATCCAGCGTGTAGGCGCTGTTGGCGTCGGCCATGATGGCTACATCATCACCGAGTGCTTCACGCACCGCGCGCACATACTCCACATCCTTATCCGGTTTGATCTTTATCTTGATCTTGCTGTATCCCTCGCCTATAGCACGCTCGGCCTTGCTGATGAGCGTCTCGACATCTGGCTGAATGCCGATCGATATACCGGCGGACACCTTATCCCTCGTTCCACCCAGTAATTTTGCGAGCGGGATGTTCTCCATCTCCGCCTGTAATGCCCAGAACCCCATCTCGACTGCGGCTCGTGCCATGTTGTTGCCGCGTACGTCTTGTTCGACTGCAGGACCAACCTCATCGGCGCTTTCGAATTCACGTCCGATGACTCGCGGCGCGAGCCAGTTCTTGATCACCACCCATGCCGAGTCAACAGTTTCCGGGAAATAGTTGGGCGCGTTGCCGGCGACGCACTCACTCCATGCGGAGGTGCCGTCCGCTTCGCGCAGTTCCAGAAGCAGAATTCTGCGTTCCTCTTCCACGCCGCTCGATATCTCGAACGGTTCGCGGAGATTCATTCGTATCTCGCGCAGCGTGATCGACTCGACCTGCATCATTCGGTTGGCGGCTCCAGGCCGTAGAGCCCGCTGCCGTCCGTGTGTTTCATGAACGAAACGACTTTGAAGCCGTAGCCCATCAGATCCATGAACGTTTTGCGCGTCTTGGCTCTGAACGCAGCCGCGGCATCCGGATCCTCCGTTTTAAGTTGGTGTATGTCCCCTGGAATCTTAATCAGTTTGGCGGCAGTGCTGGCCAGTTTGCTGCACGCGTCGGCTTTCGACGCCTTGTTCAGGTCCCACTGGACTACGAACCGGTCGGTGCCGATCACGTCGTCCATAGTCCCGCAGCCGTGATCGCCGTACATGTCGGGAACGTATTCCTCTATTAATACGCCGAGCACGTTGAGATTAAAGTGTGCGTTGCGAGCAACGAGCGGGTCGAAAGTCCAGTACATCGTCGTGATTCCGAGTTCGAGGAGTACGTAGCGTTGGTACTTCTTGAGTTGCGTGCCGATGCCTTTGTCTCTCAGTTCCGTTTTGATCGCGAGCATATGCGACCAGTGGGCCGGTTTACCGTCTCTGATTCCGGAGATGCCGTATACGAATCCAAGCATTTTATCATCGCCAGCAAAGGCGCCGGCCGCGACTCCACCTACCTGCTGGCTGATCTTGAGGATGGCTGCGGGCACCAACTCACCAAAGTCCTCGCCCCAGGTCTCGGTCTGAAGATCGAGGCACTGGCGGTAGTCGTCCCATGTCGTGAAGGGGCGGATGGTAAAATTGGGTTTTTCGTTTGGGCTCATGCTGGTCCGTATTGCGTTCCCGCTGGCAGAGTTAACTGTCAACGTTAGCTTGAATATACAGATCACAACGAGGAGCGACATGCGGAAGAGTTGGATTCTGCTGTTGGTGCTGGCTCTGGGTTGCGTGGGGAGCGGGGAGCAGGGAGCGGGAGCCTCCGGTGCAGCGTCCGTAACTGGTGCCCCCGATCTGCGTGGAACCGGTTGGGAGGGACTACTGGGCGAGTATGAATCCGAGACTCAGGGCGCGTTCATCTTGCTCGAGAAGTACGGGCTTCTTCACATTCACCGTGACTTCGTTACGGGTCTCTTTCCTGACACGGGTCTTTCCGCCGGACTTCGCGTACTCGCGCACGGTGAGTACGAGTCTCCGCTCTGGGGTACGAGTGCCGTTCACAAGCTTTCATTCGAGATCGACGCACAGGGCAGGGGAGTGGCCGCTGTCGTCGATGGGGAGAGGTATCGGAGACGTTGGATCGAACCGCAGAGCGGGTCCGCCTTTCGAATCACCCCCATTCGTCCGGTCGACGAACTGCGCCGCGCTGCACTGGCCGCCGAGCCTCCGGTGGAAGAAGGTGAGTTCGGGTCAACCGATCTGGTAGAGATAACGTCACTCGACTCCACGATACATCTCGATATTCGCTACGCCACCGATAACAACTTCATGGGTGTTCGGTTCTACGACGAGCCGCGTGCCTTTGCGCAGCGTGAGGTCGCCGAGGCGTTGGTGCGGGTTCATCGGGCGGCGGCCGACTCGGGTTACGGGTTGTTGATACACGACGCCTACCGTCCCTGGTACGTCACCAAGATGTTCTGGGATGCCACTCCTGAAGAACTGCGCGACTTCGTGGCAGACCCCGCATCCGGCTCTCGGCACAACCGCGGCGCGGCGATAGACCTTTCCTTATACGACCTCACTACCGGAGAGCCGGTTGAGATGGTTAGCGGGTACGACGAGTTCTCTCCGCGTGCAGCGGCTGATTATCCGGGAGGCACCAGTTCGCAACGCCGGTTGCGTGCGATGCTACGCGGTTTGATGGGGGTCGAGGGGTTCGCGGTGTATCAAGCCGAGTGGTGGCACTTTGATTTTGACGGGTGGGACGGGTGGCGGATTGGGAATCAGACGTTCGATCTGATTCGCTAGTTTTTCTATTGTCGGCTGAGATCCCCCGCTGAAGAGATCGACTGGGTGGTGAAAATGGAAACGCCGCCGGTACCGAACGACCAGCGGCGTCTCAGACCTTCCGCAACCTGGTGCGATGCTACAGCGGCATCAACCGGCGCGGACTTTCAGTGCGATTCGGCCCGGTTAACTACCGGTGCGGCGATCGCTTGCCCTTACCAGGTTGCAGCTGGTACATGGTCTAGACAATTGATCACCTCCTTTTTTAGGGTTCTTGTCACGGGCGTAGATGCGACCACCAAGAACAGCAACTCGGGTCAATAACCAGGGTGCCCAACTCCCCGCCGAATCGCTGACTGTGGCCGACAGCAAATTACAGGTTCTCGTCCGCTCGCGCCAGACCACTTGAGCCCTGTCTCCTCCGGTGACAGTATATCATTCTGGTGCTGCAGCCAGCCTGACCCTACATTAATCCAATCCTTTCAGTTAGGGTGACAACATGGTACGCTCAGCATTGCGACGCGCGATCACGCTTGCGGTTGCTTGTTCTCCGGCGATTCCGCTTGCAGCTCAGTCGGTCCAACTCGGCGACGTCGAGTTTCATACTTCCGCGACAAATGCCTCCGCCCAGGAGCATTTCCTCACCTGTCTGCTGTTCCTGT
>JACZUR010000166.1 GCA_022573095.1 Gemmatimonadota bacterium
TGGGAGCCGCGCACATGGGAGGAATCCGGTGGGGAAGGTGGACATGAATAGGCATATCGCGCTTGGGCTCGGCTCACTGACAGTCGTTATTGTCGCTCTGGGTCTGAGCCCGGCTGCTGCGCGCGCCCAAGACGTGGAGAACGGCCAAGCGATTTATGAGAAGTGGTGCACCGGCTGTCACGGCGATCAGGGAGACGGTAACGGAGAAGCGGCAGCCTACATGCTCCCCCGCCCGCGCGACTTCACCGGCGCCGTGTATCAGATCAGGACCACTGCCAGCGGTGAACTGCCGACCGATGCAGATCTGAGGCGCGTCATTGGCGTTGGCATGCCTGGCACGGCGATGCCGGGTTGGGAAGAAAAACTTAGTGGTGGGGAAATCGAGGACGTGGTTGCCTACGTCAAGTCGTTTTCGAGATTTTTTGGCGGATCCGCCCCCGCCCCACAGAGAATCGAGGCCACGACCGCGCCCCGCGTTACAGACGAGGGGCCGGCAGAGGGAAGACGTCTTTTCGTCGACGAATTGGAGTGCGTGCGCTGTCACGGCGATGCCGGCCGAGGGGACGGTACCTCCGCGGCCGATCTCACCGACGACTGGGGCTTCCCGATACGCGCCACAGATCTAACTGAGAATTGGAATTTCAACGGCGGTGGCTCGGTGGAGAGCATCTACATGAGGCTCCGCACAGGGCTCGACGGTACCCCCATGCCAAGCCAGAGCGACGCAGTCGACGCCGGCGTCATCACCGATGTGCAGCTGTGGCTGACAGCGCAGTACGTGAGGAGTTTGTCGCCCGACAAATTACCACGGGTTAGGGACGTCATCAGAGCAGGGTTGGTAACCGGAGACTTGCCGAGTGGTCCCGCGGACGCGGCATGGGAGGGAGTAGAACCCTTCTTCGTGCCGCTAGTCGGACAGATCATTAAAGCACCCCGGGCTTTCAGCCCGACCGTAGACAACGTCTGGGTTCAGGCACAACACAACGGACAGGAAATTGCAATCCGCTTCTCATGGCACGACCCAACCGACAGTCCCGACGCGGCATGGGATGTCTTCTTTGACCGGTTCACGGATGCCATGACGGACGTCGACGGTCCTCATATGCCACAGCAGGGTCCGGACATCTTCTCGGTAATGTTCCCACTTCAGCCATCCGAGGGTATGGAGTTACCTTATTTCCTTGGCGGAGACGCGAGGCGGCCGGTCTACCAGTTTCGTTGGACCAGCCGGCCTAACGCACTGGAAGTGGGAACCGCCACCGGCATGGGTAGCTTTAGCGGTTCGGCCTCGAGTGATGTCAGATACTTGGCGGATTTCGATGCCGGCGAGTGGTCGTTGCAGATAACGAGGTCGCTTACCACGAGCGAGGACAGCCCGGCGACAACCTTTGTGCCCGGTGAGCCGATACCGATCGCGTTCTACGTGGCGGACGGAACCAGCGGCGAGGACGACATGAGGGGATCGGTGAGCGCCTGGTACTCGATCTATCTTGATGTACCAATGCCGGCGAGTGTGTACATTGCACCCGTGATCGCCACGGTGTTAACCGCGGTATTGGGATTGGCGCTAATCTGGCAAACAAAGAAGAATGAACGCAATTCATAACGAGATAAGGGGAGGAACGATGCGACGTCTAGTCACACTTTCGGTCTTGGGTTTGGTCGCCTGTGGTGGGGGCGGTGAAGGGGGATCTGGCTCTTCGGGCGACGGCGATGCTGCTGCGGTAGCGCCGTTAGGGTCCGCCAGCATTGCGGGAGTCATCAATTTCACAGGACCCTCACCGTCGAACCCTTCAATCGACATGGCGGACGAACCCGCGTGCGCGGACAAATACGCCGACGGGCCCACTGACCCCATTGTTGTCGTAAACGACGGCAAACTTGCCAACGTCTACGTACGGATAACTGGTGGTCTGCCGGCCGGACCGTACCCGGTACCGGCGGCGGCAACGATAGATCAAAACGGCTGCCTATACTCCCCGCGCGTCTTGGGTTTGATGGTGGGCCAAGATCTGAAAATTCTGAATAGCGATCCTATGCTCCACAACATCAAGGCCGTACCCACGGAAAATCGTGGGTTCAATATCAGTCAGCCGCGGGAGGGAATGACAACGACCAGATCCTTCGCCGTGCCAGAGGTGATGGTACCCCTCGAGTGCAGCGTGCACGGCTGGATGAATGCGTATGTGGGCGTGACCGACCACCCCTACTTCGCTACGTCTGGGTCGGATGGATCGTTAACTATTACTGGACTTCCGGCTGGAACATATCAGCTGGAAGCATGGCATGAAACGCTGGGAACCCAGTCCACCGAAGTAACGGTTGAAGCGGATGGCTCGGCTACAGTAGAATTCACGTTCGGCGCCGCTTCCTAAAGGGGATTCCTAATGAGCTGGATATTGCCTGAGGGCATATCGACCTTCGCGGCCGACATCGACCTTATCTACTACTGGATTCTGGTTATTACGGGGATCGTATTTGTGGTAGTAGAAGGCGGGCTGCTCTGGTTCGTTATTAAGTATCGGGCCCGTCCCGGGCGAAAAGCCTACTACATTCAGGGCAACACGAAGGCAGAGATCATTTGGTCAGCTATTCCCGCGGTAACCGTCGTCTTTATCGGCCTGTGGAGCGCTATCATCTGGGACGACATCAAGGGGCGGGACAGCGTTCCAGAGGGCTCCCTCGCTTACGATGTGCGCGCCGAGCAGTTCGAGTGGCACTTCACACACGCCGGCGTCGATGGAACTCTCGGCACAGCGGACGACTTCCAACTCCGGAATCAGCTTCACGTTCCCGTTAATCAGCCCGTTGTTCTCAACGCAACCGCGGAAGACGTCATTCATGCATTCTTCGTACCGGCGCTCCGAGTAAAGCAAGACATTGTGCCCGGCTTGGGCGCGGTGATCTGGTTTGAGGCCACGTCGACCGGTGAGTACGAAATCGCATGCGCCGAGTTGTGCGGGATGGGCCACTATCGCATGCGTGCGATGCTCACAATCCACACGCAAGAAGAGTACTCTCAATGGCTCGCGAGCCAATCGCCCGTGGCGACGGCCGAGTGACAAACATCCAGGCTTAGAGACAGAAAGGTTCTTGTAGCGGACAATTATGGCAACCTCAGCTGTACCTCTCGAGCATTCAGGGCACGCGGAAGCGCACGAACTTTCCTTTATCCGCAAGTATATCTTCTCAACTGATCATAAGATCATCGGCATCCAGTTCCTGTTGTTTAGCCTAGTGTTCCTTCTTGTGGGAGGCATACTGGCCACGATGATGAGATGGCAGCTGGGTTTCCCAAACGAACCGATGCCGGGCGGTGGACTGTTCCCTGAAACAATGGCTCCGGGGGGCATTCTACTTCCCGAGTTCTACAACTCCCTCGTAACGATGCACGGCACACTCATGGTGTTCTTCGCGATCATGCCGTTACTCGTGGGTGTGTTCGGCAACTACCTCATCCCACTTAAGATCGGCGCACCTGACATGGCGTTCCCACGCCTGAACATGGCATCGTTCTGGATAGCGGTTCCGGCCGGTTTGCTGATGGTCGCCGGGTTCTTCGTTGAGGGCGGTCACGCCGGCGCAGGATGGACAGCATATGCGCCGCTCTCTGCAGACCCTGAGTGGACCGGTGTCCACGCGGGTCAGCAGCTCTGGTTGCTGAGTCTGGCTATCATAGGCCTCAGCTCCATTCTGGGTGCGACGAACTATATAACCACCGTCGTCAACCTGCGCGCACCTGGGATGACCTGGTTCCGCCTTCCGCTGTCAATTTGGGCGTTGTTCATCACGTCGATCTTGGTGCTGCTGGCGATCCCGATTCTCTCGGGCGCCGCTATCATGCTGTACTTCGATCAGACGATCGGTACGCATTTCTTCGATGCGACGGATGGCGGCCAGCCATTATTGTGGCAACACCTGTTCTGGTACTTCGGACACCCCGAGGTATACATCCTCATTTTGCCTGCAATGGGATTCGTTTCCGATATCATAGCCAATGGATCACGGAAACCCGTCTTCGGATACGATACGATGGTGTGGGCGATCGTCTCGATCGGTTTCCTGGGATGGGTAGTATGGGGTCACCACATGTTCCAGAGCGGAATGAACCCGACGCTCGGCACGGTGTTCATGATATCGACTTTCTTCATAGCAGTCCCATCCGCAATCAAAGTGTTCAACTGGATGGGGACGATGTGGCGTGGGAACATAAGATTCCATGTACCAATGCTGCACGCTGTGGCGTTTGTCGCGATGTTCGTGATCGGCGGATTGAGCGGCGTGTTCATGGCTTCCAACACATTCGACATCTACATACATGACACGTACTTCATCGTCGCTCACATCCACTACGTTTTGTTCGGTGGCAGTCTGTTCGCGATCTTCGGAGCTATCACCTTCTGGTATCCCAAGATGTTCGGCAAGATGATGAGCCCGCTGCTCGGCAAGATCCATTTCTGGCTGACTTTCGTGTTCTTCAATCTCGCATTTTTCCCGATGCACAGCCTAGGTATCGGTGGCCATATGCGGAGAATCTATGACCCGACGCAGTATGAATTCCTGCAGCCCTTACAGCCGATCAACAAATTCATCTCCATTAGCGTCTTTATCTTGGTCGCTTCGCAGATCTTCTTTGCCATCGCCTTCATAATGGGTTGGTTCAATGGAGAGAAGGCCGGGGAAAACCCGTGGGAAGACAACGGTCTGGAGTGGTCGACTCCGTCACCTCCTCCTCACGGCAACTGGGAGAAGACCCCACACGTCTACCGCGGACCCTACGAGTTCAGTTCGCCGCTCGTCGAGGAGGATTACTTACCGCAATTCAAGAAGCTGGACGGTGACAGCGAACCTGCCGCCGCAGGCGGCAACGGAAGAGGATAAAGAATGTCTCACGCTGCTGTAATGCATCCGCCCGCCGAGCGGGAAGTCGGCGCCGATGTATACAACGAGAAGCTGGGAATATGGGTCTTCCTCGGCTCGGAAGTCATGTTCTTCACCGCACTGATTGGATCCTACATCATTCTCAGGTTTGGGAACCCGGGGGGATGGGCCAATCCGGGAGAAATCCTGAACGTACCCATTACAGCCGTTAACACGTTTCTGCTTATCTGCAGCAGCATGACGATGGTCAAAGCCTTTGCATCGATTCAGGACGGTAACCAACGGGGTCTCAGAATGTGGCTCGTTGCCACCGTTGTAATCGGGGCTTCGTTCGTAGGAGTGCAAGCATATGA
>JACZUR010000167.1 GCA_022573095.1 Gemmatimonadota bacterium
TTCTCTAGAGAAAGCCCAACCCTGCTTAAAAGGAGCTCGCCTCTTACTTTGAACTATCCAGCAAATGCCTGTTGAGACCCAGACCCCTAAGAACGGGGGGATTATCATCGACGATACCAGCGACCTGCGGCAGGAACTTCAGGACGGGTTGCCACAGAGATATACTATCAAGCGCCAGATCGGCCGGGGCGGGATGGCGACCGTGTTTCTTGCGGAGGAACGCCAACCGAATCGGCAAGTGGCGATCAAAGTTCTCGATCCCGACGTTACGACACGGCTCACCCGAAAACGTTTTCTCCGCGAGATAGAGCTGATTTCCGGTCTAACTCACCCCCACATAGTCCCTATCTTCGCTGCGGGAGATGCCGGAGAACTCCTGTATTACGTGATGCCGTTCATCGAGGGTGAAACGCTCAGGCATCGGCTGGCGCATAAAGGTGCGCTCGATCTCGACGAGGCCCTTCACATAGCGTGGGATGTTGCGGACGCGCTCGATCACGCCCATAAAAACGGGGTGATTCATCGCGATATCAAACCGGAGAATGTGCTGATATCTGGAGGCCACGCTGTTGTATCGGATTTCGGCATAGCACGCGCCATCACTTGCGCAGAATGCGGCGACGAGATCCAGTCCATCACAAAAGCCGGCATTGCGATCGGCACTCCCTTGTACATGAGTCCAGAGCAGGCAGTCGGCGATCCGAATATGGACGGACGCACCGATATCTATAGCCTGGGATGCGTACTCTATGAGATGGTTACGGGTCAGCCACCATTCAGCGGAGGGACGACTTTCGAGATAATGGCGCGCCACACTCAGGAGAGAATTCCGAGAGTGACCACGCCAAGCGGGCCCGCTCCAGCGTCGATCCGCCAGATCGTCACGAAGGCTATGTCCAAAGATCCCAAGAACAGGTTTGCGAGCGCCGGGGAGCTGGCGGGACTGTTGCACCAAGCGCGCAGTAGCAGCAACGGGCGAGCGCTGTTGCACGACCGCGCGCTAGGCACCCGTATGCTGGCGGGGGCAGGGCTCGCATTTGCGGCTGCGCTGCTGTATCTGTTGCTGACATAGCATCGCCCTCGGTAATGGACCAGTTTGGTCCACTACCTCGCCCTCAGCCAACCTTGGCTAGCTTCGCCTTACTCGCTATCTTGCGAGGCTAATTATGGCGGATATCTCTTTAACTAGCAGCAAGTTGCTCGTCATCTCCGGAACGGCGAACCCCGCCCTTGCGGAGCAGATTGCCAAACATATGGGCCAACCGCTGTGCCAGGTGACTTTGCAGCGCTTTGCGGACGGCGAACTCTTCGTGCGTATCGACGAGAACGTACGCGGCAGAGACGTTTTCATCATCCAGCCGACCTGTCCTCCAGCCGAGAATATCATGGAGCTGCTGCTGCTGTTGGACGCGGCCAAGCGCGCAAGCGCAGCCAGGGTGACGGCTGTCGTACCCTACTATGGATACGCGCGGCAGGACAGAAAAGACCAGCCACGAGTAGCCATCAGCGCGAAGTTGATGGCAGATCTCATCACAAGAGCAGGTGCCGACAGAGCACTGTCGATCGATTTCCACCAGCACCAGATCCAGGGTTTCTTCGACATACCCGTCGATCACCTCTATGCTGCGCCGGTTTTCGTACAGTACATGCGTGGCAAGAACCTCCACAACCTCGTCATCGTCGCGCCCGACGTTGGCAGTGCGAAGATGGCCCGGGGATTTGCGAAGCGCTTGGACGCCACGTTTGCCATCATCGACAAGCGGCGTCCTTCGCCCAACGTGACCGAAGTCGTCAACGTTGTAGGTGAAGTGGAGAATCGAGACTGTCTAATAGTAGACGACATGATCGATACTGGCAGTACTGTCTCGGAGACCGCCCACGCGTTGAAGAATCTCGGCGCCCGAGACATTTACTGCATCGCCACGCACGCTTTACTTTCTGGCCCGGCGAGGGAACGACTCTCTTCGGCGCCGTTAACCGAGCTGGCTGTCACAGACACAATTCCGATTTCGGATGATCAGAAATTTGATAGACTCGTCGTACTGTCCGTGGCGGAGCTGATTGCGAAAGCAATTCGGTATACCCACGGAGATGAGTCGGTAAGTTCGTTGTTCGTTTAGTATAGGGAGTTGGAGTACCATGACACAGAATATAAGAGTTGGCGCTGAGCGCCGTTCGACGGCTGGTAAGGGCGCGGCGCGCGAACTGCGAAGGAATGGGCGCCTGCCAGCCATAATCTATGGGCACGGCCGGAATCCGGAGTCCCTGTCAATATCGGAGCCGGAATTCACCAAGGTCGTGGCGTCGCTTCACGGTGACGTAAAGAGCACCCTGTTCGACCTCGAATTCGAAGGCAATACGGTTACCGCTGTGATCCGTGAACTGCAGCGACACCCCTCGCGTCTGAATGTCCTACATGTCGATTTCATGGAGATCCACGCGGGCGAAGAAATCACCCTGGATATCCCGATTCACCTGGTTGGAATACCTGATGGTGTGAGGAACGCGGGCGGTGTGCTGGACCAGGTGCTGCGCGAGATTTCGATTTCCGTACTCCCGAAGGACATATCCGAGCACGTGGATCTCGATGTGACCGACCTGACCGTGGGAAGTTCGCTGCACGTAAGTGATATCTCGATCCCCAACGCTACCATCCTGACAGACGGCGGCAAATCCGTGTGCAGCGTCGTACCGCCACGAGTCGAAGCTGAGGAGGAAGTCGTTGTCAGCGAAGAAGAGCCCACGGATGAGGAACCAGAACTCATTCGCAAGCTGAAACCTGAAGACACGGAAGAAGAGTCAGCCGAGGAATAGGGTCTGCGTGCCATAGTAGGACTGGGTAACCCCGGAACAACGTACCTGCGAAGCCGCCATAACGCCGGTTTCATAGTCGTTGACGCGCTGGCGGTGCACCTAGATTTCGAACCCTTCAAAACCGGCGCTCTCGCTGCGGTAGCCGAAGGAAGAGCCTTTGGGCTCGACATAATGGTCGTCAAACCGCTGACCTTCATGAACCTGAGTGGGGAAGTCGTCAGACGGTTGGCGAACATCGAGGGATTCGAGTTGCAACGAGACCTCATCGTTGTGGTCGACGATGTAGCGCTGCCGGTCGGATTGATGCGCATCAGGGCGAGCGGCTCTTCCGGAGGCCACAACGGTCTGGACAACGTTTCCGACGAGCTAGGCACCGAGAACTTCACGCGGCTGCGCGTCGGCGTAGGTCCGGAAATCGAGATGGACTGCGATCTGGCAGACTTCGTCTTACAAGAGTTTGAAGCCTCAGAAGCCGACGCGCTTGCCGAGTTGATACCAACGGCATTGAACGCCATCGAATGCTGGATGACCGAAGGCGTGGATGAAGCGATGAACCGATTCAACCGAAAGGTACCAGAGTGACCGAGTTGGGATTCTTACCTAGTGCCGCCATCTCCATCGGATTGGCGGGTTTGATCGTTGCATTGTTCATATATTTCTACGTTCGGCGGCAACCCGCTGGAAACGACCTGATGCAAGAGCTGGAGGGAGAGATACACAGCGGCGCTATGGCGTTTCTCAAGAGAGAATACACCGTGCTGCTTCCCTTCCTCGCTGTCATCGCGATCCTGCTGGGCGTGCTCATCAGTTGGTCAACTACCATAGCATATCTGGCCGGCGGTATCTGCTCGGTTCTTGCTGGGTTCTTTGGGATGTCCTCCGCCACGAAAGCCAACTCCCGCACAAGCGAAGCCGCGCGTGCACACGGACAGGCGCAAGCGCTGCGAGTGGCGTTCAACGGCGGCGCGGTGATGGGCATGTCGGTCGCGAGCCTTGGGCTCCTAGGGATAGGCATGATCATGATCGTGTACATGGGGACACCCGGAAGCGACGCCGGGTGGCAGGCGTTCGCCAAGATCATTGCTGGATTCGCCATGGGCGCGTCATCGATCGCTCTGTTCGCCCGCGTGGGCGGTGGTATCTTCACAAAGGCGGCCGACGTAGGCGCCGACCTGGTAGGTAAGATCGAGGCAGGGATTCCCGAAGACGACCCGCGTAACCCCGCAACGATCGCGGACAATGTGGGTGACAACGTGGGGGATGTCGCAGGCATGGGCGCCGACATATTCGAGAGCTATGTCGGGGCGGTAATCGCCACCATCGCCATAGCCGCAACCAGCCCGGCAATCGGCGACCGCGCGGCTGCTGTAGCTCTGCCCGTCCTTTATATAGCCACCGGACTTGTCGCAAGCGTAGCCGCCATAGCTATGTTCAGGATCCTCGAGAAATTCAGTCCAGCCGCAGCGCTGCGGTGGGCGGCCTTCATTGCGGCGGGCCTCTTTCTCGCCGCATCTTACCTAGTCACGACACGCGTCGACATCGGAATCGCCAATGCAATGGGCCCGTTCTGGGCAGTGCTGGCCGGAACTGTCGCCGGGATCGTGATCGGTCTTGCAACCGAGTACTACACCGCGGCCAAGCCCATCCGGACGATCGCGGAGGCCTCTCTCACCGGACCAGCGACCAATATTATCTCCGGCTTGGCTATCGGCATGAAATCCACTGTCATTCCGATACTCGTCATCGCCGCGACTATTTACGTCGCATTTACCGCCGCGGGTCTCTACGGGATCGGTATTGCCGCCGTGGGTATGCTGGCGACCGTCGGCGTTACTATGTCGGTTGATGCCTACGGACCGATCGCGGACAATGCAGGTGGCATCAGTGAGATGAGCGGCCTCGGTCCAGAGGTCAGAAAGATCACAGACAGTCTCGACGCGCTCGGCAACACCACCGCGGCAATGGGCAAGGGATTTGCGATCGGATCAGCGGCGCTAACAGCGTTGGCTTTGTTCAGCGCCTACTCCACCGCGGTCACCGCCCCCGGAGAACCACCCATCATCTTGAACATCGCGGAGCCCAAGGTTGTGATCGGACTGTTTTTGGGTGGTGTGCTACCGTTCTTCATCGCAGCGCTTACCATGACTGCCGTTGGCCGGGCGGCCGAAGCGATGGTTCAAGAGGTTAGACGCCAGTTCCGGGAGATCAAAGGACTCCTGGAAGGCATTGCAAAGCCCGACAGCGCCCGTTGCGTGGACATTGCGACCCGGGCTGCCCTGCGAGAAATGATTCTACCCGGTGTCACAGCCATAGCGGCTCCAATCTTCGTGGGTAAGGTGATGGGAGTCGAGGTACTCGGCGGATTGCTCGCTGGCGCCACCTTGACGGGCGTCCTGCTCGCGCCCTTCATGGC
>JACZUR010000012.1 GCA_022573095.1 Gemmatimonadota bacterium
ATCTCACTGGAAAGACACTGTACGAAGTATCGCAGCTGCGCGGTACGTCCTCTCAGGAAACTGTGATCGACCTCGTCATCCAAGATGGGAGCAGTGTGTCAACTGTGTATTTTCTGATGTCGGAGGAGAACATAAGGAGGCAGATTGCGCTTCCATGGGTGAGCTTCGGTTCCGACGGCCGGTCGATGGCGCCAAACGATCCCTTCACTCGGTCGAGCACACATCCCCGTGCATACGGGAATTTTTCCAGATTGCTGGCGAAGTATGTCCGGGAGGAGAATGTGATCCCTTTGGAAGAAGCTGTTAGGAGACTTACTTCACTCCCCGCCGAGAACATGAATCTGCGCCGGCGCGGGAAACTCGAACCGGGGTTTTATGCCGACGTTGTGATCTTTGACCCCGAAACGATTCAAGATCACGCAACTTTCGAGGACCCGCACCAATACTCGACCGGGGTACGGGACGTATTCGTCAACGGCGTGCAGGTGCTTGCTTCCGGGCAGCATACCGGGGCCCGTCCCGGCCGAGTGGTGAGGGGACCGGGTTGGACCGGATGGAACTTTCGCGACTAACGAATCTTTTCGGGGAACCCGATTGCTTTCCGCCCACTATTGACCCTCTGGGCGAGCCCGAATATCCTATTCACCAAGGCCAACTTTGCGGTAGAGAAAACATGCCAACCTATGACTACACATGCGATAAATGCGGTCATGAGTTTTCCCGTGTTGAGTCGATGAGCGACCACGACGCCCGAAAAACGAAATGTCCGAAATGCGGATCGGCCAGCGTCACGCAGGCTATTCGCCCGTTTTACGTCAAGACGGTTCGTAAGAGTTAATGTTCGAAGATCTCAAGGCCGCTATTAACGCGGCTCTCGCAGCGGCGTCGGGTGATCCACGCCGTCCGCTGCGTCTTATGCGTGAGGCTGTTATTGAGGCAAAGACGTCAGTGGGCAAGATGCGCGACGGGATCACCGCCACGCGAAGGAAGCTTGCAGCAGAATCAAAATCGCTGTCGGACGCCGAACGGAGAGGCAAAATGGCAACCGACATAGGTGATGTAGAAACAGCGGAGATCGCGAGAGAGTTCGCCGACAAGCATCTTGAGAAGGTAGGCATACTCGAACGCAAACTTGAGGCGCAGGAGGCGGAGCTGGAGATAGCCGAGCGCGAGGTCAAGGAGATGACTGAGAAACTGCGCACCATGAGTGCCAATGAGGCCCCCGGACGTTTGCGGATGAACGCGTTGAATGAAGATGGGTCGCCGGGCAACAGCGGTTTTGAGGGGCGATTTGACGAACTCGGATCTCAACTAGATAATCAGTCCAAGCAGGCGGCCGCGGAAGCTCAACTGAAAGAACTCAAGAAGAAAATGGGAAAGTAGGCGTTATGGAAATCAAATCGGACCGCATGATTTCGCTGGGCTACGGAAAATACTGGCGCAGTGACGCTATAGTTGGACTGATGCGAATCGAAGAGGATCGCGGTCCAGGCCGGCGCACGGAAGTTTACACCGCCACGCTGGATGAACCTTTGATCGCGTCGCGGAGTGAAGCGACTATTCTGCAGGATATGGCTTTCGCAACTGACGAGTCTTTTAGGATGCAAGAGGTAAGGGAAATGTTGAGCGATTTGCTCGGGTCGCTCAGCGAGATCCCCGTCGTTTTGAGGAGGATGCTCACCAGCGAGGCCTATTTCGATGTGGACGCATGGACGCGGCGCCTGCGGGCAGCGCTCAAGACCGACGCTGGTGAAACCGCATCTGAACAACAAAACGAACTCTTCGAATAAGATCCTCACCGAGAACTTCACCCAGTTAAGGAGGAGCGCGTGTACCTAGGGGCGATTCTCGTATATCTAGCTTTCCTCATCGGCGTGAGTGTCCACCGCAGCCGCAAGGTCAAGACACAAGACGATTTCATGGTTGCGGGTCGGAGTGTTTCCACCTTGTTCCTCGTAGGGACGCTGGTGTGCACCTGGATCGGAGCGGGGAGTCTGTTTGGTGGTGCCGGAAGGGCTTTCCGTGGTGGCTTTTCAGCGCTGTGGATGAGCGCGGGAGCTTGGGTGGGAATTGCCATTGTCTATTTCCTCGCTCCTCGGGTGCGCCGCATCGCGCAGTATACGGTGCCCGACATCCTCGAAATCAGATATAGTCCGGCGGCACGCGTACTTGGCACGGTGGCGATTATCATCGCCTACTTGACCATCGCAAGCTATCAATTCATCGGCGGTGGCAGGCTGCTCAACATCGTTGTCGGCTGGGATGTGGAGATTGGCCAGGCGGTCACGGCGGGAGTAGTTCTGCTGTATACGATTCTTGCCGGAATGATGTCGATCGTCGTACTGGACCTTTTCAACGGGATTGTGATTACCGGGGGCATTTTGCTTGCCGCCCCTTTTGCGCTGAAGGCTGCGGGAGGGTGGAGTACGCTAACCGAGACTCTGCCCGCCACTCACTTCAGCCTCTATGGAGCCACTGGTATTGCGGCTGCCCTCGGACTTTTCTTTCCCACGTTCTTCTTACTTCTGGGCGAAAGCAGCATGTACCAGAAATTCATGTCTGCTAAGGACGAAACATCGGCGCGCAGGGCCGTGGTCGGGATGATAGTTGGAGTCATCTTGGTTGAAACGTTGCTGGCCATCACTGCGATATTTGGCGCCGGCGTGTTCTGGGGGGATGCGAATTTCATGGGAGCGGACGGCGTCTTCAATCGAGCAGCTACCGAGACGATTATTCTCGAGTTAGCGCGCAATGTGCTGCCGACTGGAATAGGGATACTACTGCTGACGGGTGCTGTAGCGATTATCTTCTCGACCGCCAACACGTTCTTGATGATTCCGTCTACTAATCTTACAAGGGATATATACCAAAGGTTTATTCAACCTGACGCCAGTGAAAAGCGGATTATACTGTTCCAGCGGATCATGATCGTGATTCTTGTCGCGGTGGCGTTCTCGATTTCTACGTTTTTCGAGAGCATCTTGGACATGGCGCTATACGCGTATACCATGGTTGGTGCGGCCGTCACACCAGCGCTCCTCGCCGCGTTCCTATGGAAGCGGGTTACGCCCAAAGCGGGAACGGTGTCTATCGCGGCTGGAATGATTACCACATTAATCTTTGCGATATTGAGTAAGTCAGGCGTCGAGTCAATAAACTTTGGTCTTTTCCTTCTCCCCCTCTCCTATGACTACATTATCTATCCCGCCGCAACTCTATCGATCTTGAGTTTGATCGTGGTCAGTCTGCTAACGCCTCCCTCACCCGAGGAGAAGTGGCGTCCCTTTGCCGGTGTGCGACAGTAGCTCCTGGCGAGAGTTTAGATAGACAGAGGTTCTTCTGCGAAGTGACAAGCGGCCAGTCTCCCTGGCTCATGTTCGCGCAGCTCGGGTGCCACGTTTGAACACTGATCGTTCTTCTTAGGGTGCGGACATCTGCTGTAAAATGGGCACCCTGAGGGGCGATCAGAAACGCTGGGCATCTCTCCCTCCAGTACGATGCGATTTCTCTTTTTCTTCGGGTCTGGTACCGGAACTGCAGAGAGTAGTGCGGCTGTGTACGGGTGAAGCGGCGACGTGAACAAGTCAGACGTGTTGCTTACCTCTACGAACCGTCCGAGATACATCACTGCTACCCGATCGCAGGTGTGCCGGACCACTGAAAGATCGTGGGCAATTAGCAGATATGTGAGGTTTCTGGCGCGTTGAAGACTCGCCAGAAGGTTCAAGACCTGCCCCTGTACCGAGACATCTAATGCAGCCACGGGCTCGTCCAAGACAATAAAGTCGGGCTGCACCGATAGAGCTCGCGCGATAACTGCTCGTTGCGCCTGGCCACCCGAGAGCTCGTGAGGATACCGGTGAGACAACTCCGGATCCAGCCCGACTTCGGCAAGAAGGGCCAACATCTGGGAGTTGATCTCATTCTTTGTAGCGAGTCTGTGAACCTCGATCGGCTCTTTTACCGCCGCGCCAACCTTCATTCGCGGATTCAGCGATCCCACAGCGTCCTGAAAAACGATTTGCATTCGTCGCCGTAACTTCCTCATCTCTGACGATCCGAGTGCAAGGATGTCCACACCGTCGAACGCAACTCTGCCCGAATCGGGTGTGGTCAGCCGGAGTATACACCGGCCTATGGTTGACTTACCGCTCCCGCTCTCGCCCACTAGGCCCAGCGTTTCGCCCGGCGCGACCGAGAAGGTGACGCCGTCCACGGCCCGGATCCGGTTATCGCGGTCTCGCCAGCCCCCGGTGCCGAAGCTCTTCTTGAGATCGGTGACCTCAACGAGCGCTTGCGACGTGCTCATTCGGTGGCCTTGTCGGTGTCTACCGCCAGCCAACACCTCACTGCGGAAGACGATCCGCTGCGTTCCAGCTGCGGCTCTGTCTCGCAGCGATCCCACGCATACGGGCAGCGAGGGTGAAAGCGGCATCCGGAGGGCCAATTGCTAGCCGGCGGAACCGACCCCGGAATGGCCGTGATCTGATACTGGGGCTGATCGACTCGTGGTACAGAATCGATCAGTCCTCTGGTGTACGGATGTGCTGGCTGTGAAAAAATGGTCTCAGTCGCTGCCTCTTCGACGACCTGTCCTGCGTACATAACGATTACCCTGTCGGCGATCTCGGCTATAACTCCAAGATCGTGGGTTATCAGGATGAGAGACATCCCGTACTCATCTTGTATGCCTCTCAAGAGATCGAGTATCTGAGCTTGAATTGTGACATCGAGCGCCGTCGTCGGCTCGTCAGCAACCAAAACATCAGGAGTGCAGCTGAGTGCGATGGCTATCATTACCCGTTGCAGCATGCCACCGCTCATCTGGTGCGGGTAACTGCGGTATCGATGGGCAGGGTCGGGAATACCCACTCGATCGAGCAGCAGTATCGCCTGTTCCCGCGCTTCTGCTCTTGAAACCGGTTTGTGTGCGCGAATCGTTTCGGCGATCTGTTCACCGATCGTCAGCACCGGATTGAGACTTGCAACGGGATCCTGAAATATCATCGCGACTCTAGCGCCCCGGATTTTCCTCAGTGCTTCGCCCTCTAGGCTGAGAACATCGACCCCGTCGAACAGCACCCTTGATTCTTGTGAGATTCGCCCGGGCGGTTGAGGAATCAGCTTGAGTAGCGAAAGAGCAGTGACCGTCTTGCCACAGCCCGACTCACCGACTATCCCCAGGGTTTCCCCGCGGGCGACGTCAAACGAAACATCGTCAACAGCGTGAACGACTCCCCGTGGCGTTTCGAAAGCGACGCTGAGGTTGTGAACTTGCAGAATCGGTGTCGCTGTCATCGCGGATTGAGAGCTTCCCGCACGCTTTCTCCTATGGTGCTAAAGACCATTACGGTGGTCGCGATCGCGAAACCTGGTATGGTGACTATCCACGGAGCCTGGAATAACAGCTCGCGTCCGTCGCGGATGATCGAACCCCACGAGGCTGTTGGCACTGACACGCCCAACCCCAGATAAGACAATCCCGCTTCAACCAGTATTAGCTGTCCTACGCCGAGCGTGGCTGTGACGACAAGAGGTGCCGCGATATTGGGCAGCAGGTGCCGCCACAGGATCTTCACGTTGCTTACGCCGGAGGCTCTTGCGGCAACGACGAAATTACGGTCCCGCAAACTCAACACCTCGGCTCTCGCGAGTCGTGCTGTTTCAAACCACCCGGTCAGGCCCAGGACTAAGACAATAGTCATCATATCCCGCCGGTCCCAAAGAGCCAGGACCACTACGAGCAGCACGATCCTTGGTATCGCCAACGCTGCATCGATGGAGCGCATGATCGCGGAGTCGGTGACTCCACCCGTGAGCCCGGCAACCATGCCGAGCGTCGTTCCCAACGTGATTGACAGGGTGATCGCGAGCAATGCTATGGATAAGGATATTCTGGCGCCGTAAATCATTCGACTCAAGAGGTCGCGGCTGAACTCGTCGGTTCCGAGCGGGTGAGCGAATGACGGTGCAAGAGTTTGAGCGTTTGCAAGGTCGATTATGTGTGTGGGATCGTAGGGAGCGAGGATCGGCGCGAAAGCTGCGGCACCGACCAGGACCATAAGGGTTGTGATCGCCAATTGCAGTCTGCGCGACTCCACTTTGCGGATTGCGGTCACCTTCAGTGCGATGATGATGCCCACTGGAATCAGGATGAGCACCACTAGCGCGAGCATCTTGTTCTCTAACGGTCCTGCGAGGAACTCCGCTATCTTCTGCCACCTAGCGATAACCAACAAGAGAGCCCATCCCGCTGGGGTCCAGTGGAAGTATTTCATTGGGCAGTCCGAGTTCTGGGATCAGCGAAGCGGTACAAGATGTCCGCAGTAAGATTTCCAGCGACCACCAGAAGAGCTGAAACAATGGCGGCTCCGGTAATGACGGGATAGTCGCGGCTGGAAACGGCGTCGGTGATCAATCTCCCCATACCCGGCCACGAAAATACCGTCTCAACGAGGACCGCTCCGGAAAGTAGTGCGGGGAGTGACAGACCGAAGAGAGTTATTATCGACAGCAGTGAATTTCTGAGAGCATGTACCGTTACGACCGTTCGCTCCCGCAGGCCTTTTGCCCGGGCAGTTCGCACAAAATCTTCGGCCAACACCTCAAGCAGTGCCGATCTCTGAAATCTCGCTGTTCCGCCGGCACCGATTAGTCCAAGCGTGGCCGCCGGTAGGATTAGATGTCTGATTCTGTCCCAAAGCTGTCCTGGTAAGGAGAGAGAATGATAGACAACGGGATCAATCGCACCTGCGGTTGGAAGCCAACGTAGTGTTACACCGAAAAGCAATACGAGCATGAGGCCAAACCAGAACACCGGTGTCGAGTAGAGCACAAGCGATATCGCCGAGAGCAGCGAATCGACTCTGGATCCCTTGCGTGTACTCTGGAAAACACCGACCGTCATTCCAGTTACAAAGTCGATCAATATGGCGGCAATTGCCAAGACGATGGTGTTTGGTATGACGTCGTAGAAAACGTCCAGTACGGGTCGGTGTTGGCTGAATGAAATCCCAAAGTTGCCGGTTGCGATTTGCTGAAGATATCTCACGTACTGGATGTGAGCCGGCTGGTCAAGTCCAAAGTTTCGTCTCTGTTGGGCGACGATCTCCTGGGAAAAGTTTGCTGATTCGATTGATGGAGTGAAGGGGTCGCCGGGCGCCAGGTGAATCAAGAAGAACGTGGCGGTCGCCACTACGAACATCACCAGCACCGATTGGTATAGGCGCCGGACTATTGCGCGAGTCACTTCACTCTAGGGTGCGCCGCGTCTATCCCTGGCGATCATGCGAGACTCAGGAATTCGCCACGTCCACAGTGTGGCGGTCCACTGATCCGGCCGGATAGTAACACCCTCGATTCTCCTGTGCACTGCGGCAACCGTGTTAGGAGAATACAGCCAGACTGCAGGAGCATCCGCATTGATATGTGCGACGGCTCGGTGCCATAGCGTCATGGCACTGTCCGCCTGTTGGCTCTCAATCGCGCTGTTAATAAGTCTGTCGAATTCTGAACTGGAATAGCCGCCGAAATTTGCACCGCCAATACCGCTGCTCGACCACGCCTCGCGAATCGTCGAGGGACTGGGATCCTGCGTTCTGGAGCCGAAGAAAACATCGAATCTGCCACTGGTGACTCTCGAAATGAGCGTGTTGAGCTCTAACTCGGCCACCACCATGTTCACACCTACGCGCCTCAGCTGATCCTGTATGACGACGGCGGCTTGTCGGCGACTCCGGCTAGATGCGGGTATTACGAGTTCGAATTCCAGCCTTCTTCCCGAACGATCCAAGTATCCATCACCGTCAGTATCGGTCCAGCCGAGTCCGTTTAGTAGCTCAAGCGCTCGCGTCGTATCGTAGGACAAACTGGGAATTTGATCGTTCCAGATCGACAGCATCTTCGACACAGGTCCGATCGTTCGATCTCCAAGGCCGCCGAGGACTGCGTCTATCAACTCTTGCTGGTCAACGGCCATGGCGAGTGCGCGCCGGATCATGCGATTGCGGAACAGCGGATGCGGGGCTTCGGGGTCCTCCGGATTCCGCATGTTGAACTGCAAGTAAAGGTAGCTGGACGACGGATATTCGATGGTGCGGAGGTGTGGTGCAGTGCTAATTCGGTCGACGTTAACGCCCGTTACCAATTGCTCCAATACATCGGCTTCTCCGGCGAGAACCTGGGCAAGCGCGGACTCCGTGTCCCGTGTTACGCGAAAAATAACTCTCGCCAGACCTGGTCTCCCGAGAAAGAAGTTGCTATCCGCCACCAACTCGATGGCTTCGGAGGCGCGCCAGCGGACCAGTCTGTACGGGCCGCTGCCGACCGGTGCTCTAGTTATTGGGTGCGATGTGAGCGATACCCGGGGAATTGTGTCCAGCACGTGACGCGGCAGAATTCGCATGTAGTGAGTCGCGTCGTAGAACTGCTCCGGATATGGTAACCGGAACTTGAACTCAACCTGGCCGTTGTTTCTGGGAGTTACGGAACTGATTCGCTCAAGCACGGACGCCTTCGGTGACGCCACCAACGTGTCAGTATAGACTGCAAACGTAAATTCTACGTCTTCGGCCCGTACCGGTGCTCCGTCATGCCAACGTGCCAGCTGGTTTAGGTTGAACACAAGCGTAACTGAGTCTTCCCACTCCCAGCTCTCTGCCAGGCGGGGAAGAAAGCCTTCGTCACCCACGGAATTCATCCCGGGGCCGATATCCGCCAGCTTGAGGAAGATGAGATCTGCCACGGCGTCAGCGGCAGTGGTCTGCGAAGCCGGTGGGAAAAGTGTTTCTGGTTCGCCGCCTATGGCGATGACGATGGTTCCGCAAAAGTCACCGCGGCAGTCGGCTTTTGTACTGCACGATGCCGCCACGAACGCGCAAAGAACGGTGGTCAAAAGTCCCTTGGTCATCACAATGACATTGATCTTGGGCTCTATTACCTATCTACGCCAGGTCCACTGCGGATCTGCGAAGTCCAGCCCATCAAGGGCCGGGGCAGGTTCGGTTCCGATTTGCCAGTTGCCGGGCCAGGCGCTACGAGCGTGTTCTGACATCGCAGTCGCCACCTCATCGAAGCTTACATGCCGGTCCAGACAATCGCTCAACGAGATGGCCTGTTGTGCTGCTGCACGTCCTCTGGTTACCCGGGAAACAACTTCCTGTCGGTTTTCCAACAGCAAAGAACCGTGCTGGAGGAAGGCGTCTCCTTCGCGCAGCTGAGCACTACCGACAAGTTTCCTGCCGTGGGCGACAATCTCGCCTCCAACAGGCGAGGCAAAGCACGCGCCGGAAGCGGTACCCGCAACAGGATGACTATCAGCAGCGAGATCGCAAGACACACCCAGCATCGTTAGCGAGTTTTTGATCATCTGATGGATGGAGAGATACGTCTCTCGCAGTCCGCCGAAAAGGCTCAACGGTCCGGCTATGGTGTAGGTAAGCTCCGTCTCGTGCCAGACCGCGCGACCACCTGTAGGGCGGCGAACGGTGTCCAGATTCATCTTCTTGATCCTGTCGGCGTCGTAACGCTTTAGCACGGCCTCGTTTCGCCCAAATGAAAGACAGGGAGGTTCCCATGAGTAGAGCCTTAGAAACGCCACGCCGTCTTGAGCCGCGCGAAGCAGAGCATAGTCGAGAAACATATTTTGGACGCCGGTGCGACCGGCGGAACTAGCCAGAACGTTCCAGTTCACACGCCCACGTGTTCCGACTCGTACGCTTCGACCGGAGGGCATATGCACACGAAATTACGGTCGCCATATGCACCGTCGATCCTTCCCACCGAAGGCCAGACTTTGTGTTCGTGTGTATCCGGCATTGGAAACGCGGCGCGCTTTCGCGTGTATGGAAGGTCCCAGTCGCCAGACATGATCGTTTCCAGAGTGTGCGGAGCGTTCTTGAGCACGTTTGACTCCCTGTCAGCGACGCCCATCTCAATTTCTTTGATCTCCTGCCTGATTTGTGCCATTGCGTCGCAGAATCGATCTAGCTCCTCAAGCGATTCGCTCTCGGTAGGCTCGATCATTAGCGTACCCGGTACAGGGAACGAAACCGTCGGGGGGTGAAATCCGTAATCGATCAGTCTCTTGGCAATATCTTCGACCTCGATCCCGGCCGACGATTTGAATTCTCGGGTGTCGATAATGCACTCGTGTGCAACCAGACCGTTCTTCCCGTAGTACAAGAGGGGAAGTTGCGCATCGTCTAGCTTGCGTGCTACATAGTTCGCGTTGAGTATCGCAACACGCGTTGCATCCAGCAGGCCTTCTCGTCCCATCATCTCGATATAAGCCCAAGAGATGGGAAGTATCGAAGCGCTTCCCCACGGCGCCGCTGATATCGTACCGCAACTGGCTTGGTCCCCAACGACGATGACGGGGTGGCTGGGCAGATATGGCTCCAAATGTGACTTTACACCGATAGGCCCCATACCCGGACCGCCGCCACCATGTGGGATGGAAAAGGTCTTGTGCAGGTTTAGATGACAAACGTCCGCCCCGATGTCGGCCGGCCTGCAGAGCCCCATCTGCGCATTGAGGTTGGCTCCGTCCATGTAGACCTGTCCGCCGTTATCGTGAATAGTATCGCAGATTTCTCGTATCGATCCCTCGAACACGCCGTGCGTTGACGGATATGTGACCATGAATGCCGCGAGCGATTCTCTGTAGTTATGCGCCTTTTTCTTCAAGTCTTCCAAATCGATGTTACCGGAAGAATCAGTCTTGACGGTTACGACCTTCATCCCCGCCATGACAGCGCTTGCCGGGTTCGTCCCGTGTGCGGACTGCGGAATGAGGCAGACATCCCTTGCGCCGCCACCATTGGCGTCGTGAAATGCTCTGATAACGAGAAGGCCCGCAAACTCACCCTGCGATCCGGCGTTTGGTTGCAGCGATATCTTCGAGAAGCCCGTGATGGCTTGCAGCTGTCTTTCCAGCCGCTGGAATAATTCACTGTATCCCTCGGCCTGGTCCTGGGGAGCGAAGGGGTGGAGTCGGGCGAACTCGGGCCAGGTCACCGGAATCATCTCGGTCGCCGAGTTGAGTTTCAAGGTGCATGAGCCCAGTGGAATCATCGCTGTTGTGAGCGACAGGTCCTTGTTCTCCAGTCTCTTCAAGTAGCGTAACATCTCGGTTTCTGATCTGTATCGGTGGAACACCGGGTGGGTGAGAAACTCTGACCCACGCTTGAACTCGATTGGAGGGATCCCATCGGCATCATCTCGAAGATCTTTGCTGGTGAACGGGACGTTGTCTCCCAGCGCAAACGCGCTCAGCAGGTCCTCCACGTCCGCCGGACGAGTCGTTTCATCGAGAGATATCGTCAACTGTGTTGCCGAAAGTTTGCGCAGGTTGATTTCACGCGAAGCGGCCTCTCGATGAACCGCCGCGATTGTGTCTGCGGGGGCCTCAACGCAGAGGGTATCGAAAAAGTGAGAGTGAACGATCTCGAATTTGAGGCGGCTGAGACCGGCCGCCAGCATCTGCGTCAGCGAGTGAACTCGGCGGGCTATCATGCGCAGCCCTTCAGATCCGTGGTATACCGCGTACATAGCCGCAATGACAGCTAATAGCACCTGCGCAGTGCAAATGTTGCTGGTTGCCTTGTCGCGCCGGATATGTTGTTCTCTGGTCTGGAGCGCCATCCGGAGTCCGGGGTTGCCAGCCGCATCCCTGGATACGCCAATAATTCTGCCGGGGATATTGCGTTTGTACTTCTCTCTGGTTGCGAAAAAGGCAGCGTGCGGCCCCCCGTATCCCATCGGTACGCCGAATCTCTGAGAGTTTCCGACAGCGATGTCAGCTCCCCACTCTCCAGGCGGAGTCAGTAAGGTCAACGAGAGCAAGTCGGTTGCAGCGGTAACGAGCGCGCCCGCGTCATGGGCTGTCTGACACAATTGTGAAAAATCACGCAGCGCTCCGTCGGTTGCTGGATACTGCACCAGCGCTCCAACTACTGATCCGCCGAATTCAAAGTGAGACGGATCCTGCACTACGACCGGTATTCCTCGGGCCCTGGCACGCGTTTCGACAATGGCAATAGTTTGCGGGTGCGCTCCGCTATCGACTAGGTAGACGGGATCGCTCACCTTCCTGGCGATACTGCAGCTCATGGCCATGGCTTCAGCCGCCGCCGTACCTTCATCGAGCAGCGAGGCGTTCGCGATCGCGAGTCCTGTCAAATCGCTTACCATCGTCTGAAACGTTAGCAGAGCCTCTAAACGTCCTTGCGATATCTCGGCCTGATAGGGCGTGTAGGCAGTGTACCAACCCGGATTCTCGAGAATGTTTCTGAGAATCACCGTCGGCGTGACACAATCGCTGTACCCCATCCCGATGTACGATTTGAAAATCTTGTTGCGCGAGGCGATCTGCCGCAGAATCTCAAGAGTACTGTCTTCGGATCGAGCGCAATCCAACTGGAGAACTCCATTGAGTCGTATGTCCTCGGGAACTACTGCATCGATCAACGACTCGAGCGATCCGTGATTGAGAAAGTGAAGCATCCTCTCAATGTCCGTCTTCCGGGGACCAATGTGTCTTCCGGCAAACTGGTCGTGCCGTTCAGAGATATGTTTCTGGTCGTCAGTCATTGATCAGCTGCATCGCCATCTGGTTTTCAGTGACTCCCGACCGAGAGCGGGTACGAGTCCCCGGGCTTCAGGACTTGCACTACAGCAGTCGAGCCCACCGCCTTCACAAAATCGTCTGAGTCAACGGTGATCAGGTCAAAGGTGTTCCAGTGCATCGGGATCACTACTTTCGGTTCAACAAACTCTACCGCCCGAGCGGCGTCGTCGATGCCCATCGTGAAGTTGTCTCCGATGGGTACCAGCATCATATCCACCTTACCCTTGAGTAGTTGCATCTCGAGCATGAGGGCGGTGTCACCGGCGTGGTAGATACTTGTACCATCAACCGTAAGGACATAGCCACATGGGAATGTGGAGTACTGACCCGATTCATCTCCGGCTACTCCGCCTCCGTGAAACGCGACTACCATCTTTACTCTCGCAAACGGAAAGTCATATTGTCCACCAATGTGCATTGGATGAACTTTGCATCCCTTTGACTCACAGAATCCGGCCAGTTCGAACGGGGCAACCACGACTGCATCGTGGGACTTCGCGATTTCAATGCCATCGCCGAGGTGGTCTCCATGACCGTGGGTGAGTAGGACGGCGTCTATCTCGGAAAGCGATCCGGGCTCAACGTCGGCCAGGGGATTGCCGGTCAAGAACGGGTCGATAATAATCCTGTGTTGAGGGCCTTCGATCTCGAAACCCGCGTGCCCGTGAAAAGTAATTTGAGACATGATACACCCCGGCTTTCACACCCTGTAGCTACTCAATATACAAAAGCCCCGGAAAACATCCTCGGGGCGTGTCTTGTTGGGCCTTCCGTCCGTAACGCTCCAGCTACTCACCTATATGTTGCGCATAGTCTTCGGCGTTCAGCAACTGACCAAGCTCGTTGTCAGTGGCAAGCCTCATCTTGATCATCCAACCGTCGCCATAAGGATCACGGTTTATTTGCGCCGGCTCGTCCTCGAGCGATTCGTTTATCTCGACAATTTCCCCCGCCAAAGGGGAGAACAATTCTGACACAGCCTTCACGGCCTCGATAGTGCCGAACACTTCCATTTGTGAGAAAGTTGACCCCACCGATGGCAACTCCACATAGACGATATCTCCCAGTTCACCCTGGGCGTAGTCCGTGATACCGATCATAACCACAGCAGGGTCATCGGTGAGTCCTATGTATTCATGTTCTTCCGTATAGTGAAGCTCTGCCGGTATCTGTGACATCTAGGGTCGGTTCCGTTTCGTTGCTCTCGTGTTGTCGGTTTCGCCAAGCGCCGAAGATATCTGTCCATTTTGGTGCTGTCAAGCGCTCCTATCGCAGGTGCGAATCTGCGCGGCAAGTGGCCTGCTTAGGGAGACGAATCTGCCAATTCACAGAGTTCGGACCATGCCTCCATCGCGCGCATTTCGAGATCGCTGAGGCTGCCTCCGTTGCTGATGACGATGCGGCTTCTGGCTCGCTTGGGTTGTGACGGACTCTGAGATTCGATCAGGCGCCGGGCTTCATCTTCAGTGAGTCCTCTTTCCAGGAGTCTTTTCTTGCGTGTGGAAACCGGGGCTTCCACTAAGACAACCGCATCGAACTCTTTCGGGTCCAGGACCTCGAAGAGCAACGGTATGTCGTTCACCACGATCTGGTCTCCCCGAGCGTGGGCTTCGTCAATTTGTGCGGCACGGAGGCGGGCTACGGCAGGGTGAACGATCGCGTTTAATGATGCGAGTTCGTCGGCGTTGCTCAACACCCGCGAGCGCAGCGACGACCGGTTAAGGGAGCCATCGCTGTTGAGTATTCCCCTCCCAAACCGGGATATGATGCTTTCCAGGGTGGGGGATCCCGGTCGCTGGACCTCGCGGACCAGCATGTCGGAGTCGATAAGCGTCGCACCCCATTGTGAGAACCAGTCTGCAACAGTGGATTTTCCAGCGGCCACGTTTCCCGTCAGGGCGGCGTTCAGCATCGCCCTGTGAGACCACTGACGTCGCTAGACCGTGCCGTCATAATAGTTTGGTCTGGTGTTCGTTCTTCCTGGGAACCTGATGACAGTGACGACACCGGGCTTCGTACGACTCAGTGCCGCCGATCATGATAATGGGCGAATCATAAGGCGCTGGCTTGCCATCGATGAGCCGCTGATTACGGCATGCCGGGTCCCCACATTTGACGCAGATTGCATGCAGCTTGTCTACCACTTCCGCTACAGCCATCAGTTCAGGCATGGCTCCAAACGGTTCCCCCCGAAAGTCGCTGTCCGTGCCAGCTACTATGACGCGGACTCCACGTCCCGCTAGACTTGTGGCTACGTCCACGATTCCCCGTTCCAGAAATTGGGCCTCGTCTACGGTGACAACCTGAGTATCTGGAGCGACCGCCTCCATGATTTCAAGGGGCGAGTTGATGGGAATGGCATCGACACAGGTGCCATCGTGCGTCGTAATCGTGCGGATGCCATCGTAGCGGTCGTCGAGATGGGACTTGAACGCTTTGACGCTCTTTTTGGCGATGACGGCTCGGCGGGTGCGGCGAATTAGCTCTTCGGTCTTGCCGCTGAACATCACCCCGCAGATGACTTCTATCCATCCGGGTTTGGTTCCGTGAAACATTTCCTCGTCTTCCAGGCTTCGGGCGGTGAGGATAGCGGTCGAGGCAGACATTATCAAGCGGGTTGCGGTTGTAGCACAAGTTGGCATATTGTTGGTCGGTAGAACGCCGCAAAAACGGCAAAAACAGTAACTACAAGCGGAAGGAGTTGGGGTGAACAAGTCTGAGTTGATCGATCAGGTTGCAGGGGCAGCGGGTATCTCTAAGTCGCAGGCATCGGACGCGGTGGACGCTTTGTTTGGAGCCGACAGCGTGATCGCCAAGGCGATGAAAGGTGGCAACAAGGTGCAGATTACAGGATTTGGAACCTTCGTGGCGCGTGACAGGGCAGCCCGCGTGGGCCGCGATCCGCGCACCGGGAATCCTGTCCAGATCAAGGCGGCCAAAGTGCCCTCCTTCAAAGCCGGACAGGGTCTGAAGAATTCGTTAAACAGCTAAAGCGGCTGTATTAGAAAGCCGGCCCAAAAAGGCCGGCTTCCTATTTTCGGTCCAGCCGCGCGCTGATTCTCCGACCGCGGATTGTCTCTCCAGAGAGAGCGCGAATGGCCCGATTGGCCTCGTGCTCGCTCACTTCTACGAGTGTAAAGGTCTCCCTGATGTCCACCCTGCCCACGCTTTGCTTGGTGATTCCCCCCGTGTTGCAAAGCAAACCCACCAGGTCGGTGGGCCGGACCCCGGCCTTCTTGCCCGCTGATACAAAGATCTTCACCCAGGTGGGGGGGTTGTCCGCCGGTTTCTCCGCCTGTGCTGCTTTCACAGCGGATATGGCGGCCGCTGCAACGAGCGCCGGGTCGTGCTCGTAAAACAACGGTTCCAGGGCGCTGAGTTCAAAGGACAGGTCGCCCTTTCCTTCAATCTGATCCCTGATGTGGTTCCTTAACTGGAAAGCCCGGTCTCGCGCTCGGTCGGACTCGGACGGGAGTTTTAGAGGCCTGAGTTTCTCTGTGATGCTCTCCAGATAATCCAGCTGCCCAGAACGCAGCATCACCACCACCTCTTTGCTCATCAGGATCAATGCTGCCAGGGTGGCCGCATCGGGAAGACAAGTGGCCAGCGCGAGATCGACGGGAGGGCCCTCAGCTTTAGCGCTCACCCGGATGCACTGGTCGGCTGTGAGCTGAACCCATCTCGAATCTTTCCCCTGCTCCGGGTCCCACAACAGGACGCTATCGGGATCGAGCGAATCAAAACACTCTCGCGCTACCGACTGCCGATTGGAACGATCTGCGACCAGGTATCGGACCTTACCTGAAACCACGTCAGCCATTGAATACGGCCTGATTACGGGAGACCGCCGCGCGTGTCGTGCGATCAAGTCGGCCACAACATCCTCCCGGGTAGTGAGAATCACGCGCTGGGCGCCTGAAAGCTCCGACAGTATCGAATCGAGATTGTCGGATTGGCCTAGTGTGATCTGTAGGTCTGCCCTGTAGATGATCGTCCGTCGGATTTCGCTCGACTTGAGCGCGGAAGCAGAGAGCAGCTGCATCGTGTCTGCTGGTGTTGCCACGAGGGTTTTCAAGCAGCGCCGCCTCAGCAGGCGCCGGGTGCGCGCGATGCCGGTTACAGGATGCACGGGCGAGAATGATTCGAAGCGGTTCGCCATCTCGCTGACCGCAAGCAAATCCGAGACCTGGGGAACCAGGAAGACGCCGTTTAGACCGTCAGAATCGAACCCCGGGAGTTCCCGAAACAGCGGTTCCACGGCCCACTCCGCCGGAGGAGAGACAAATATCACGTTCTTTCCCGACTGCACCACTGCACGCTCAGAGGTGCTCAGCCGCAGCACTGATTCCTGGTCCAAAACCACCCTCTATTGTCAAAGATTCCGGTCTATTGGATCTGCCGAACTTGCATGCTAGCTTGACTCTGGTTCCCACGCAATACTCAAATCGACGAATTCCGAAGATGACTCGTTTTTTCCGGTGCATCACTCCAAGCGTTAGAGTAATCCTAACGCTGTGCCTCGTACCGGCGACCGCCGTGACGGTCAACGCACAAGAGAACGGCAGCACGACTCTCAGGGAGATGGGCATCGAAATCGGAGTCCTTCCTGCGGGTCCGTTGAATGCGATAACAGATGTCGCCGGTGTTGCGGTCGGGCACAGGACGGTAGTTATGGGCGACTCGGTCAACACGGGCATCACCGTTGTCTTACCGCACGCTGGCAACTTGTTTAGGCAGAAAGTGGAAGCTGCGGTCGTAATCGGCAATGGTTTCGGCAAGCTAATTGGCTACACGCAGATACATGAACTGGGGGAGATAGAGTCCCCGATTGTCTTAACCTGTACGCTGTGTGTGCATCGGGCCGCCGACGCTGTTCTAAGCTATCTTCTCGCGCTCCCCGGTAACGAGGAAGTGCGTTCAGTGAATGTCGTTGTGGGGGAGACGAACGACGGCTTCTTAAACGATATCAGAGCCCGGCGGATAAACGAGGCAGATGTGCTCGCAGCGATTCACAATGCCGCGGCCGGTCCGGTGGAACAGGGCAGCGTGGGCGCAGGCCGGGGCACGACCGCCTTCGGATGGAAGGGTGGGATTGGGACATCCAGCAGGGTGCTACCAGGGCAAGTGGGCGGATGGACGGTAGGGGTGCTCGTTCAGTCTAACTTTGGTGGGATTCTCTCCATCGACGGAGTCCCGGTCGGCCGGGAACTGAATCGCTACTACATGCGCGGCATCCTGGAGGCTAGCCGCGAGGACACTCAAGGCGGCGCCAGCGACCGCGGTGACGGTTCTATCATGATCATAGTCGCGACCGACGCCCCGTTGAGTCACAGGAACCTTGAACGCCTAGCTCACCGAGCTCTTTATGGCGTCGCCCGGACGGGTAGTGCCATGACGAACGGATCGGGTGACTACGTGATAAGCTTTAGTACGACGACAAGGAGTTCCGCCGGCCAGAGGCTGGTGGACAATAATTCCATGAGTCCGCTGTTCCTCGCCGTGATAGAAGCCACCGAAGAGGCGATCTACAACTCGCTCTTCGCCGCTACGACGGTCTCCGGCCACCGTGGTACCGTCGCTGCGCTACCGCTTGACTCGACGCTGGCGATCATGGCAAGATTTGGGAGAATGCAGCGTGACGACCGCTGAGTCGAGCAAGCGCGCCGCTGGGGAGCTTTCGGCCAACATTGCGTACCTGGAACCTTCCGTAACCATGGCTATCAGCCAGGAGGCCCAGCGCCGCAAGAATGCCGGCGAAGACATCATCGACCTCTCTGCCGGAGAGCCGGATTTCCCAACGCCCAAGACGGCTTCTGAGGCCGG
>JACZUR010000168.1 GCA_022573095.1 Gemmatimonadota bacterium
TCTTCCTGCGAAAGATTACGCCACCGCAGATCGTAGCGGAGGCAATCAACGCCACGATCCAGCAGGAGCAGCAAATCCAGACTGAAGGCTTCAGGGTGCAGGTCGAAGAGCAGCGAGCGCGTCAGCGCGTCACCGAGGCTCAAGGAATCGCGGAGGCGCAGCGTATCATCAACGTCACGCTCACTCCGCGATACCTGATGAGGGAGTACATGACGAGCATCGTACAAGCGGCGGAGTCGCCCGGAACGATCATCATCATTCCCACGGAGGGAGGATTGCCGATGCTCGATATGACCGGATTTGCACGCAGGACCGGGATTAGGTAGTTAACACCCAAAAAGAAAACTGCCCCGCTACCGGCAAATGGTAGCGGGGCAGCAGCAGAAAAAAGATGTTAGGTCTATCGCGCGCCAGGAGGCGGAATTGCGCCTGGCGAAGCAGGATCGACCGGGGCGGGCGTGAAGGTAGCAGGCGCGGACATCATTCCCCCTCCCATGATATGTCCCGGCTTATGGCTCGCCATAACCGGCTTGGGAGCAGCTAAGCTCGCTATGACGGGAGCGCTGTACACCATCCCCTTGGCAATCTTCTTAATAAACTCGCGTCGGTCTTCAGGATTCATTTTTCAACCTCCGCTTTGAATACATCGCTGGACCGTATACGTATAATCTTACCCCTGAATATATTAGCCACAAGGCGCAACGCTTCGTCGTGATCAAGATCACAATTTGCACGTCTTATCATTTCTGCTATTTCCTGGTACGACCGGGTACCGTCGGCCAAACCCAGAACTTCGAGCTCTAGCTCGCCTCGCTCCCCGAGTGAGGGAACGTGTGCCGGCGACATGGCGAACAGATCGTCGAGAGACGCGGGAGCAGCCAAGAATTCACTCCCGCGTACCCGCTGCTCTCCGCAGGTGATCTCCCAGGCCAGCAATCCGTCTCGTGCACCTACTCCCGCGCTAAGCGCCTGGTGCGCCTCCACCTCGATCGGGAAGTGAGCCGGTAGAAAAAACTGCCCCCAGGGACCGCTTTCCCCAGGAGCATTGGAGACCCGAAGACCCGGACTCAGTTCGAGGTCGAACCAATAGAGCAAGCCGTGAACAACTCGCTTTTCATTGATCTCCCACGAGACATTCCCTGTTAGCTCAGCTGCGTCTGGCAGGCGCAGCAACTCGAAGTCCAGCACCACCTGCGGCTCACCGACAAGCGCATCCGGTCCAAGAAAAACCGCGTGCGGCGTATTCAGCACATACTCGCGCGAAGCAGACCAATCGATACCGTAGGCTTGGTCTTCATCACCATCGAACGGGGCAACCTTTTGCCAAGCCTCTTCAGATGACAACGGGGCTATCATCAGACGTATCCGCTCCGGAATCACGCTGCCGCCGGGTTTCAGTAAGTCGGAGACTGCCCGCTTGATGAGAAGATAGGGATGGGCATCGATCAGTTTTTTCGAAAAGTCCTCGAATATCAAGACATCCGCTTTACCCGGAATCGATACATCCGGAAACCAGCCCTTGATAAACTCGATTCGATCCGCGTATCCGTTGGCCCGCGCCACCGCCTTGGCAACGTTGACAATCGGGTCGCCCTCCACCGCCCAGACCCGCGACGCACCCGCGTCGACCGCAAAGAAGGCAAACGTCCCCAGTCCCGTACCGAGATCTATTACGTCGTCACCGTCGCGTACCACCTCTCGAATGCTGCTGCGAAAGGCCTCGATACGATCGGACTGCGCGAGCAGATCGCGGTAGTACGGCACGGTCATACCAACAAGCCCTTGGCCGCGAATTGCTCGATCGCCCTCATCGTGTCTTGTCTCGCTGCCGTCTCTTCCAGTTGATCACCGAAAGTTTCCTGAAGAGCTCGAGCGATCCCAGCTACCGAAGCCTCTCCCGTGGCATGAACCCACACGATGGCCGCCGCGGGATTGAGAACGTGGATCTCGTCGGCCGTTGGGTCGTAGATCACCCACTCGTCATCGAGTTGGCGAAATAGCACATCTTCTCGCCCCTTCGGAGACGTTTGTAGATCAATTGTCATCGTAGCGCAAATCTCCATGCATTTGGTCGGCTGATCAAGGGGACTGTGCCTGTCCGCCACCGACCATCTTGCGGACCAACTTCACATAGTGTGTTACGTAGGCCGCCGGCAGTTTGGCCGCCGGTGCTCTCCAAGCAACAAACTCTCTTGGGGGCAGCACCACGTCACTCAGCAGTGAAAACCAGCTGCCGAGTCCGCCGAGTAGTGCACCACGGCGCATTATTCGTGCCGGTGTTACCTCGTAAAAATCTCGATCGGGCGTTCGCGCCACTCGAGCCATCCATCCATCGAGATTGGTTTTCTGATACAGATCGCCTTCGGATCCTGGAGGCCACCCCACGGAACATTCAGACACGCCAAAATCTTTGACGATGATTTCGCACAACCATCGCGCCGGCCTCATAACACTCAGATCTTGACAGGCGTTGACGAACGCGGCGGCATGCTCATCGTCAAAAGATTGGTAGAGGTAGGCAAGATCCACCAGGCTCCGCACGTGCAGTAGATCAGAACCGACCAGGTGATGAACCAGGAGCGCGGCGTGCTGTCCGGTGTTTGGAATCGAGATACCCGATACCCGCTCTAACTGACCCCAGAAGCAATCCGGCACCTCGTGATCCGATCGCGGCAACAGTTTTTGAACCGGGTTGAGACCCCAGTGCAGATCGACCACGACCGAGTCGATGTCCACACCAGCATTCTTCAGTAGGGCGATGGTAGACCTCAACTCAGGCGGCCCTGACTGGTCCTCGTCAGGAACGGCAGTGAAACCCAGTGACTCCAAGATCGAAATCGTGCGCTCACGGTCTTCGGGTACGACGTAGAGATCTATGTCTGCTACGGCGCGTTCGCCTGCCCTGTACACGTTACCGATGAGGGCGATGCCCTTTGCGAAGAAATGTCGAACCTTCCGCCGCTCTAACGCGGTGGCGATTTCGCGGGCTCGCGCTACCAGAACGCTGACCGTCATCTTGTTCTTTAGGAGCGCAGCCCGCAGGTGTGGTATGCGTGACGGGTCCGGATAGATACGCGCCAACAGACCGAGAAGTCCCAGCCGATCCAGAAACTCCGAGAAGTCCGTGGGCGCATCGAGACCGTCGATCGCCTTTTTCGCGGCGTCGACGAGGCGCAACACAATCCTGTCGGCCATTATGCTAAGGCCACGATTGCACCAGCGGCCTCTCGTGCGTCGCCGAAGTGCACTTCCACGCACTGCACGGTCTGCGCTAGCTGGAGCAATGTATCGAAACTCTCTTCCCGAGAGCGGCCCGATTCCATTACACCTGCAAGTAGGACTTTCAGCGCACTCGACTTCGAAAGCGGTTTCACGCTCAGATTGGCCCCCGGTGAAAAGTGTACTGCCGCAACGACCGACACTGCGGCGGTGTCGGACCAGCCACCGGCGGTCAGCGGATCGAACCACGCTTCGCTGTCGCCCACTTTCCAGCACAACGAGTCGCTGGGGTCAAGATTCGCGCTTTCCAGCACGCCAGCCTGCACCTTGAACAGTCTCTTGAAGGGCGTTACGCGGCAGCGTTCGTCGATCAGCGCTATGTCGTCCCCCGTCACGGGGTACCCATTCACATTCCACCAAAGCCCTATACTCGATTTACCGGAACCGGACGGGCCCGTCGCCAGGATCGCAGAGTCGCCCTTCACGGCGCCCGACGCGTGCAGCTGGAGATGATCGGGAAAGCTCCCGAGAATGTCCGTTGTAAGTGCAAACTCGAGGTCCGCAATCGCCGCTTCGAGAGAGCCAAAAGATCTCAGCTGTCCCTGTTCGAGTCCTTCAACTATCCAAGTGTTATCCGGTGATCCGGTTACGCCGTAGCTAGTGATGGCGCCATGTCCGGACGTGGTGACGCGGTAGTCCGGAAACAGACCTCTCACGATCGCCGCGACGGTTGGGTCGTCAGTAGTGACGGATATCGACCCGCCGCCAGTCTCGAAGATTGTGCGGAGGGCGGACTGCTCGGTTGGTCGAAGCACCTCTTGCAGCCTCCGTCAGTGCGAAAAGATGGATGGCCCTCCGGCTTTACGGAGAGTTGAGAGTAACCGGGGTGGGTCTCGAACCCACGACCTACGGATTAAAAGTTCTGTAATCATGCACTACATGCACGAACGCTGTACAGGGCATGATTAGCAAACCTCAACCCCAACAACGTATTAGGCAAACGGCCCGGGAACACTCGGGCCTTTGTTTTGTGCACACAGCGCATACCGTACCCTCCTGTTCGGTCACGATTGAGTCACAGTGCATAATGAGACGCGATCGGCCGTCGCGGGCTTATACGCCCCGCCTGGCCGTCGCGTCACCACATATAAAGGAAGGCGTTCTGGACACCTCTACGCCTGCCTCGCAGTTAGTGCGGGGCAAACTCAAGAGGGACGAACTATCTCCCAGACAGTCAAAAGGTACCGGCTCTGTTACCCGCAACCGGTCCGCCGTCTATGGGAGTTTATCTACTGGAGAAGTAGCGGTGACGCCCGGCTCGTAAACGATAGAGAAGGCCGGAGATGACGGGTCGGTGCTTCACCCTTAACACCGCGAAACCTCCAGCCTTTCTATGCCGGACCAACTAACAGAATCGACAACTAACGTTCGTCAAAAGCTCACCAGAACTCAAGAGCACACCCGACGGCGTAATGGGGAGGGTACGTCAAATGAAGAAAAAAAAGAAGTGGTCGCGGCAGGCAACCGCAGCGCGGAAGATGTTGGAGAATGTGGCGAGAAGAATTGAGCAGGGTGGACATTGGGGGAGAGTACGCAAGCCCGCAACGTGAGTGAGCTGGCGATGAAGCGGTCCGCGTGATAGCCTAGGGACATGTTTAGGTTCTATGGCGGCGAGGTGCCACCTACACGCCTTCAATCAAGATTACATTGCTGTACAGTGCCCTGGGCAGAATATCTACTGCTTTGGCGTATGCTGGCGACTTGTACCACTGCCGAGCTTGCTCCATGCTTTCGAATTCCAGCATTACCAACGTCTTGGGTTCCCAGTCTCCCTCCAATACCTCTACCATACCACCATGAACTATTGCCTTCGACTGGAAGGGTGCCAGGGACTCGCCAGCAAGTTTGACATATTCATCCCCCGGATCAGTGACTTCTACATCAAAGATTATATACGCTGCCATAATCCTTTCCC
>JACZUR010000169.1 GCA_022573095.1 Gemmatimonadota bacterium
TTAGGACGAGATATGGGTAAGACGGTGATCGTAGTGCGCGACCGCCCCGGATTTTGGGTGAACAGGATCCTTCATCCCTATACGGGAGAAGCGGGAAGGTTACTGGAAGAAGGAGCAGCGATAGAAATGATCGACCGAGCGATGACGAGTTTCGGATTCCCGGTGGGTCCGATAACACTGTTGGACGAAGTTGGAATCGATGTGGCGGTCAAAGCGGGAGGCGTGATGGAGGAGGCGTTGGGAACTACCGGACCGCTGGAAACTCTGAAACGGGTTGTAGCGTCAGGGCGCCTGGGAAGAAAGAGCGGTCGAGGCTTCTATAGCTATGAGAAGGGTAAAAAACGCGGGGTGGATCGGTCGGTGTACGAGATTATTGGAGCGCGCAGCGGTCGGGTAGACGAGACTCGCGCGAGAGATAGACTCGTTTACTCGATGCTGAATGAAGCCGCGAATGCGATTGGCGAGGATGTTGTTAGGTCGCCCAGAGATGGCGACATAGGTGCGATCTTTGGAATTGGGTACCCTCCCTTCCGAGGCGGCCCGCTCAGATACATTGATCAGCTCGGCGTGAGCAATGTAGTAGCTACCCTCAACAGCCTGGCCGACACCGAGGGGGACCGGTTCAGACCTGTAGCTATCTTAGAGGGAATGGCGTCAAGCAACGGACGGTTCTACCCGAGTGATTGATAAGCGAGCCGATGTTACGCAGTAGCCTGCTCTGGTTGAGCGAGCGGAACGGAGTGTTCGATTTCGTGAAGGGCAATAGTGTCGCGCGGAAGATGGCTTCGCGGTTTGTGGCGGGTGAGACCCCTGACACGGCGATCGAAGCCGTAACAGAAATCAACTCGACCAACCTTACCGCTTCACTGGATCTGTTGGGCGAGAGTGTCACGAACGAGCAGGAGGCCGTTAGCGCGCGAGTAGAGATCGTCGACGTCCTCGAGCGAATTAAAGAGACAGGTGTGGACGCTAATGTATCGATAAAGCTGACGCAGATGGGGCTGGACCTCGATCTAGATTCTTGCGCCGGAAACATGCGCGCACTTCTCGAAGTGGCGCGGAAGCACGACATCTTTGTACGAATCGACATGGAAAGCTCGCAGTACACCGAGCGCACGCTGACCCTGTTTCGTGAACAACTCTACCCCGAATTCGGTGATCTGGTGGGCGTAGTTATTCAAACGTGCCTCTACCGCGCAGCACAGGACGTTGAGGATCTGATAAATCAGGGCGCACGTGTGCGCCTGGTGAAGGGTGCTTATGCGGAACTGGCGTCGGTAGCCTTTCCTGACAAGAGAGATGTCGACGCGACCTACGCCACACTGACCGAGCGCTTGCTGTCGGAGGGAAACTATCCTGCGATCGCCACTCATGATGAGTCTCTCATCGATCATGCCAGAACATACGCAAGAGAGCGGGATATCGATCCGGAAAGATTCGAGTTCCAGATGCTGTACGGAGTCCGGCGTGATCTACAACAGAGTCTGCGTCAGGCGGGGTACAACGTGAGAGTGTACGTGCCGTACGGTACCCAGTGGTATCCCTATCTGATGCGGCGCCTGGCCGAACGGCCCGCGAACATTGCGTTTATGATAGGGAATGTGCTCAAGGAGTCTCTTCGGTGGCGGTAGGAAACGACGATACCCTTGGCGGATATTTTGCGGAGCACAAGAGGCCACCCGCGTTTGAAGGCAGCGATGGGGCTTCCTACTCGGTGGAAATGTACTGCGACGACGACCCGATTTCGCCGGGTAGATATGGTGCGGCGATTCTCTTCGTTCGATGGTCCGCGAAAGGAGAAGAACCGATCGGGCACCTCGAGACGGAGTACATTGCGTTCGGCAGTTCGAGCGCTGAGGCTCGAGCCGCACTTGAAGACATCACGCTGCACGACGTAAAACATCGGCTGGACGAACTCATCCAAAACAAGAAGGACATCAACTGGTAGCGCTACGCGAAGCGCAGGTGCTTTCCCGATCCGGGGGGATGTATCGATTGATAGCCGACGGTGAAATCTACGATGCGTCGCTTCGCGGTCGCATGAAGAAGTCATCCGTAGGACGGGTGCTCGTCGGAGATCGGGTAATGGTGATGTTTCACGACGGGGCTGCCGCTACGATAGAGGAAATTCAGCCCCGCTCTTCGGTTCTAAGGCGGCGACAGCCAGGCAAGACAAGAGGTGTTCGCGAAGTCGCTGCAAATATCGACCAAGTTATGGTGGTGGGGGCCGCCGCAGATCCTGAATGGAATCAGCAGTTGATCAACCGGTTTATCGTTGTAGCCGAGGCCAGCGATATACCGGTGACGGTGGTCTTGAACAAGGTTGACCTGCATGCCGATCCGGACAAGTTGGTGGATGTCTTTCGAAAGGTGGGATACGCCGTACTACTGACCAGCGTGGAAAATCGGATCGGCATCGATGAGCTGAAGGAATCGTTGGTGGGAAAGGTTTCGTTGATATCGGGTCCGACAGGCGTTGGAAAGTCGAGCCTACTAAACGCGATTCAGCCTGGGCTCAAACTCAGAACGGCGCCGGTGAGCGAGCGTTCCCGGATGGGGAAGCATACGACGGTCGCCGCCGAAATGCACGTCTTGGCCGGAGGAGGCTTTGTTGTCGACACGCCGGGTCTTCGGGATATTGGTGTCTGGGGGGTGGAACGCGAAGGCGTTGTGCGGGCGTTTCCAGAGGTCGCCCGAGCGAGTGTGGGCTGCAGGTTCGACAACTGTAGGCATATGGAGGAGCCGGATTGCGCCGTCGTAATGGCGTGCGAAAACGGGGAAATTGATGACGAGCGGCTGCAGTCGTACCGCACGCTGTTGGGCGAGGCTGAAGCCGCCAGCAGGCACTGGTAACGATCATGACGTCTGTGGAACGAGCGGCGCTCGTGTCGGCCTTCAGCGGTGAGCGATATGCGGACCTCGAGTCTCTTTCCGACCTCATTGCTCCTCCTTACGATGTTATTTCTCCGGCGGAGCGAAAGTCTTATCAGACACGCCATCGCAACAACATCGTGAGCCTAACACTTCCCGAGGGCGAGAATCGCTATGAAACTGCTGCGGAAACCCTTGCCACCTGGCGGGAAGAGGGCGTGCTCGTACGCGAGACCGAGGTGTGTGTTTACGTCTTGCGCCAGACATTCACGCCACCGGCCGGATCGCCTACCGCGAGGGCGGGGCGGGCGGGGAGGGTGGGGAGGGTGGGATTGTTAGCGGCGATCGCGGTTGAAGGATATGAGTCCGGAAGAGTGTTGCCGCACGAGCGCACCCACGCCCACATCAAAGAGGACAGACTGGCGCTCATGCGCGCTACGGGCGCGATGTTCGAGTCGCTTCTTTTCATGGCTCCCGACGCGTCGGGGAAGCTGAAATCTCTGATAGCTGACGAGGTAGGCCGCCAGCCTCTGGCACGAGCCCAGCTCGGTGACGTGACAAATGAACTGTGGAGGGTCAGTGGCCCGAACGCACAAGCCATGTGCGAGGCGGCGGAGACGTCTAGCATATACATTGCCGACGGGCATCACCGATACGAAACCGCGTCCGCCTACAGACTCGAAAATTCCAAAGCCGATCGTACACTGGGTCTCATCGTGCCGACAGGCGATCCCGGGTTGGTTGTTCTGCCGACGCACCGCATGATAAGTGGAGATGAGGTCGGTCAAGGGGAATTGGGGAGCGCAGTGGATTCCGCGTTCGACATCGAAGAAATGACTGAAGACACAGACGTGGACATTTTCCTCGAGCATTGCAACTCAGACGAGACTGCGTGTGTGTTGGTGTTGCCTGCCAAGACTATGTTGCTCCGGCTGAAAAGAGGCCTAAGCATGGCCGACATGATGCCCTCCGTGTCACCCGTAGTTTCTGGGTTGGGAGTCGCCAGAATAGATCATCTTGTTGTGAACGAGATTTGCCGAATTGCCGGATCCGGATCCGAGGTTTCATATTCACCTAGCTCGGCGGCCGTGCGGGATGCCGTCGGTAGCGGTGATTGTGTGGCGGGTGTGTTGCTCTCGGCTACATCGGTTGAGGATGTTATAGCGGTTGCCGATGCCCGTGAATTCATGCCCCAGAAAGCAACCTTTTTTTCGCCCAAGGTTCCGAGCGGTCTTGTGATGTTGGGTTTCGATTCTGAGAGTTGAGGGTTAAAAACTAAAATGTCGCCACGCCCGAGAAAACGAATACTGACTAACCTGGAAACGGTGTTTAGAGAGGCTTACGACGCTGCTCGTGAAGACGGCGACGAAAGACGTATGCGGGATCTCGATTCGTCCTTTCAACGAGAACAGCTGTTGCTCGAGGCGCTGCTCGACATCAGGGACGCTCTCTACCAAGCGCCAGAAACAAAGTCGACCAAGTCGGCTATCGAGAAACTGAGCGCTATCAAAAAGCTGACCAAGTTTAAGTGATCTCGGTAGGGACGGAGGACTCAAGAGGATAAGAAACGCAACCGTGTCGTTGTCAGACAGATAATCCTGCCCGGTCGGCGGAGACGCCGGGCAGCAGCAACCCAACCTAAACGACCCCGGGCGGCCCTCCGGGGCGCGCCTCCAAACGCGCCCCAACCTTCGCGAGTGAAAAACCGCGATCCGACAAGTTGTTGTCAGATCGAAGCTTAAGCAGTCGGGACGGCGGGATTTGACCCAATGGCGCGATCAACCCCGTTCGATCGGAGAGCGAGGGATAGCAGATGCACCGACACGGGCAGATGTGATGACAGATGACGGCACCCATATGCCAACCCACCAATCATCAACACCGTCCGGTGCCCCCGGTCCCTGGGGCGCGACGGCACCCCTGTCTCCCACCACTGCCCTACGAATACGCGAGCGAAGCTCACATGGGCCCTCGTCAGAAGATGATGTATACGGGCTCTTGAAGATTGGCTGACATCTTTGCCGCGCTCGTCAAATATGCTCGCTGCATCTCTGCGGTGGCATCCTCCACAATACTGATCCGCAAGGTCGACGGCACTAGACTCAACTCTGAGCTTTGAGCGCAGGTCACCTTGATAGCCATTGGCGCATAGATCCCGAACGTGAGGAACGCTGCTACCATGTTAACGAACGAACGCTGGGTTTCGACAACTGCAACGCCATCGGGGCATCGGGCGGCAGTCTCGACAACGGAGGGTGGAACGAGCCCTCCTA
>JACZUR010000170.1 GCA_022573095.1 Gemmatimonadota bacterium
GAATGTTACCTTTCGATCGTCTGCGATTTCCAGCGCCCGGAGCTTAGCCTCTGCTGAGCACTCCAATTCTGCGGTCTCAGATCCGTCGCGTTTGGCCTTGCCAACGAACGTGTCGCCGCCGCTCCACCCCAACACGACCTCCGCAATGTATCTCCCGTCGGGTCGTCGGTTTACCGATACACTTTCGAGGTTTATTCGATCTCTTGTGTCGTCCAATCAAGATTTCCTGAATGGGTTCTTTGCCAGAGAAGAACTGAAAATTACAGGTGGGATCACCGGTTGCAAGGGCCGATCGATGGATTCGTTGGAGGTTCGGGCGCCTCAACGAACACAGATCGTGACGGACCGCTGCGACTACGGGGTCTCGTCTCCGGGTGGCTCGTCGAGGTCTCGAACCGGGTTCGGCTCTATGAGCCCGGCATCTAGCTGGGGTAGGCCCAGTGATTGTTGCGAGACCCGAAGTGCTCTCTTCGGTGCCGGGCTGGGCTGGGAGTCCTGAAACACGGCAAGAAACCGTGCTGCAAATCGATCTAGATGTCCCCGCTCAACCATGAAGACCAGGGCCGCACACAAAACTATGCTGAACAACACCGTGGAGTATACGGTGTCTTGGATCAGCGCCCCCGATAGGAGCCCCATCTGTAACGGAATGGATGCCAAGACCGCCGAAGCGAGTCCCTTCGGTATCAACGATGTCATCAGCATCGCTTCTCGTCGTGGCGTAGCACGGTCCGCCAGCATTCTCACGACCAACAACCTACCCACGAATACGAGAGGCAGTAGCGCAAGCCCCGCCAACGTTGTGCGCCAGTTGCTCAGCGTGATGGAGAGTCCTAGGAAAACGAAGAAGAAAGTCTTTACCAGGAAGACCACCTCTGCAAAGAAAGCCTGCTCGTGGTCCGCGAATCCTACCAGCTTGAATGTGAAGAGTTTGCCCAATAGTCGCTGAGGTACGTTTGGGAAGTTCGCTACAGCCACACCGAAAGCCAGGGCTGCGATGGCTCCGCTGTAACCCTGGAGTTCGGCAATTCCGTAGAGAATGAATACGGCGGCAAAAGTGGTGAACACGGTATTTGGAAACCGTCTGACTTTGTCGAGCAATGCGGACCATAGGAAAGCGCCTGCGGTGCCTATCAAACCCGACATCAAGAAGGAAGCTGCAATCCCCAGAGCGATGGAGCCGCCGTCGATGGAGGGCGCGGCGGACGCCGCACCTGCTACCATCGCCTGAAGGAGGGCCAGCGTAAGCACGACAACTAATACATCGGTCAGTGCCGATTCGAGAAAGAGCACGGTGCTCGTCGCTTCTCCCACACGCAGTACTCTCACCATAGGAACTACAACGGCTGAAGATGTCCCACCCAAGATGACACCTATCAGGAGCGCAGTCGGGTATTCTATCTGTAACAACAGTTCAGCTAGAAGTGAAATGAGTAGCACGGTTAGAAAAAAAGTAGCGACAGAAATGGTAAGAGTGTCGCCGGCATGTGCCGCCAGACTCTTTACGTTGAGATGTATGCCGCCTTCAAAGAGAATGATTATCAGTGCCAACGTCGTGAATACGGGGCCCACTTTGCCGAAATCGTCTGGAGAAACGATGTGGAAAACCGGCCCGAGTATGATTCCTCCAATCGTCAGAATCAGTACGTCCGGAATCTTGGTCTTCTCGAATAATCCGGTCAGAAAGTGACCCAGAAAAACGAGAAGCCCTAGGCTCAGAATAGTGATAGCCACAGTACGGAAGATGTGTTACGCGTTAACGCGTCGCCAGTGAGTTGGTGTTGGGGACACGTATCGAAAGGTCACAGAGAAACTTGAGCTTGCTTCTGTGGTCTGCCGGAGCCGGAAACCGCCATGATTCCGTCGCACCGCGCGCAGATCTGCTCTTTTTCGTCGGTTAACTCGGCCGCTACGAAGATGAGATTCTGTCCCACTTTCACCGGCCGTCCCACGAACTCCAGCCTGTCTCCGTGAGCCGGCCTTAGAAACTGTATGTTCAGCTGCGCCACTCCAGCTTTCCGTCCTTTCGCGTGCAGAAAGCCCACCAGGCCGATTACCAGATCGAACATCCCGGCAATTAAGGCTCCGTTCACCGCGTCGGTTCCGAGTCCACCTCGATGGTGTGCCTCGATCGGGTCGATAACCGCCTTTACCTCGTCCGCATCGGTAATCTCAACCACCGCACCCATGTGTTTCATTCCGGGGTGGGCGTTCCATTGGGCCGCCAATTCATTACGTTCGTCCGGCGAAAGACTTGGACTTACGGGGCTCATACTCAGTTCTTTGGACATGCTAGTCTTCCATGTTGTGTGCGGAATCTGTACTGCTAAACCTAACGCGAACCGTGATACGGCTTAGCGGCGCCAACCGATCAAGGGTTAAGTTAAACTGATGCCGAGGAAAAGCCTTTACGATGTCGCTGCTCCGCTTTACGGACGACTCGTACCTGGATTCGTCGAGCGAACGCTCTCACGGGCAGTTCAGCGCGTTTCCACCGGGTCGCCGGAGACACTGTTGGAGGTGGCCATCGGTCCCGGACACACCATTCCGCTGCTACAGAAGAGAACCTCCGCCCGGTCGGTTGCGGTAGATACCTCTCGTGCCATGCTGAAGCTTGCGCAGGGGAAAGCATCGAGCATCGCAATGGAGTTGGCACCCGTTCAGGGCGACGTTCTCAACCTTCCCTTCAAGACTTCGTCGTTCGATGCGGTGTTGAGCACGTTCCTCGTCGACGTGATAAAGCGCCCTAAGCTCGAACAGTCGTTGAGCGAGATGGTGCGTGTGCTCGCTCCCGGCGGACGTGTCGTGATTGCGCAACTCCATATCTCATCGAGGCTTATCAACTCGGTGTGGGATTTTGCGCATAGCCTGTTGCCCGAGTCTCTGGGATTTGTCCGGCCCGTGGATATCTCCGATCTGTTCTCCGGAGTGGGACTACGGCTGATTCAGGACGAGGTGATCGATGAAGCGATCGGCACGCGTGTAACGACTTTGATGGCGGTAAGATCTTCCTGGACGTGATAACGGGGTCAGAACGCCGGTCGCGTGGGGTAGTGATCTCTGTACCGGGGGAACGATAGACGCAACCACAGGGTGGGTCCGTGATCGGGTCTCAGGGCATGGATTGACAGCGGACGCACCGCTGGCGATTTTCACCGTTCCCTACTGTCAGGAGGTGGCTCCCATGCGGGCCTATACAGGAGAGAAGATCCGGAACGTAGCTGTAGTCGGGCACGGATCGAGCGGCAAGACGACGTTGGTAGACGCCCTCGCTTTCGTGTCCGGAACGAGTAAAAGACATGGGTCGGTTGACGAAGGTTCCTCCCTGACCGACTACTCCCCAGAAGAAATAGATCGTAAATACTCAATCAATCTCGCCGTTGCATTCGCCGAGTGGCAGGACACCAAGATCAACTTGATCGACACGCCGGGCTACCTCGATTTTACCGGTGATGCTTTGGCCGGTACATACGCAGCCGATATGTCGTTGATCGTGGTTAGTGGTACCTCTGGCGTCGAGGTGGGCACCGAGAAGGTCTGGGAGTACGCGGAAGAGCGAGGATTACCGAGAATGTTCTTCGTGTCTCTGATGGACAAAGAGCACGCAGACTTCGAGAAGGTCTATAACGACATAAAGGACCACATCACGGGGAAGGTCGTTCCGATAGAAATTCCTGCTGGTGAGGGAGCACAGTTTGAAGGAATAATCAACCTCTTTTCGAAGAAGTGTCACAAATACAAGAAGGGAACAAGTACCGGGGAGTACGAGGAGATTGATATACCGGAGGAGCACCAGGCTAAGTTTGAGAAATACGCTGAAGAGTTGATCGAAAGTATCGCCACGACTAACGACGATCTCCTGGAACGCTATCTGGGTGGGGAGGAGATTTCGCGGGAAGAGGCGATCGCTGTGATGAGGGAAGGGGTTCGCAAAGGCGAGATCTTTCCTCTGCTTTGCGGGTCCGGTACACTCACCTACGGAACCCGGGCGCTCTTATCCAAGATAGTGGAACTCGCACCGGCTCCAACGGACCGTGACGCTGTTGAAGCGATGTCTGCAGCGGACGACAGCATCGTCGAAGTAAGAGCCGACGACAGTGGACCTTTCGTCGCCCAAATCTTCAAGATCATATCGGAGCAGCACGTTGGTGAGATAGCTCTGTTTCGGATATGGTCGGGCAAGGTTGCTAACGGTGCCGAGGTTCTGAATCCGGAGATCAAGTCGGCCGAAAAACTCAATCATTTATCGGTGACGCTGGGTAAGGAAAAGATCGAAGTATCTGAACTCCACGCCGGTGACATCGGTGCAATTGCGAAACTACACAACAGCCACACGAACAACACACTCACGAGTCCGAGCTCTCCGCTATTGCTACCGAAGATCCCGTTTCCGGAGCCGTTGATAGTGCTCAAGGTTACGGTGAAGGAACGGAGCGAACAGGACAAGCTGTCCAACGCCCTGCACAAGCTTCACGAGGAAGATCCCACTTTCCAGTTCGAGTACGATGCAGCGCTGGCGCAGACGTTGATAAAGGGCCGGGGTGAGCGGCACTTGGAGATTGTGATCTCGCGGCTCGCGAATAAGTTCGGTGTTCATGCTAAACTGTCACGACCGCGTGTTGCCTACCGTGAGACTTTCAGGAGGAAGGGTGAAGCGCAAGGCAAACATAGGAAACAATCCGGCGGTCGAGGCCAGTACGGTGATTGCCGCATCAGAATAGAACCGAAGCCTGAGGGAGAGGGCTACGAATTTGAGAACAAGATAGTAGGGGGGGTCATACCCAGTAAATACGTTCCGGCTGTCGATAGGGGAATCAGAGAGGCGGCCGCGCGCGGCGTGACAGCTGGATATCAGGTTGTCGACTTCAAGGCGACGTGTTACGACGGTAGCTATCACAATGTCGACAGCAATGAGCTGTCGTTCAAGATGGCCGGCATTCTAGCGTTCCGTAACGTGGCAAAGAATTGCAAACCGGTCTTGCTGGAGCCGATCCAGGAAGTC
>JACZUR010000171.1 GCA_022573095.1 Gemmatimonadota bacterium
ATTAGCGAGATCCGCACCCGCGAGCCCGGGTGTCGCTCGCGCCAGAATCGAAAGCTTCACGTCCTCACCCAGTGGAATCTTGCGGCAGTGAACCTTGAGAATCTGCTCTCTGCCGCGCGCATCAGGCATATCGACGACTATCTGCCGGTCGAAGCGGCCAGGCCTTAGCAGAGCGGGGTCAAGCACATCCGGTCGATTGGTGGCCGCAATTAGAATCACGCCCTCATTCGACTCGAAGCCGTCCATCTCAACCAGAAGTTGATTCAGCGTCTGCTCCCGCTCATCGTGCCCGCCGCCGAGCCCCGCTCCACGATGCCTTCCAACCGCATCAATTTCGTCGACGAAGATCAGACACGGCGCGTGTGCCTTGCCCTGCTCGAACAAATCTCTCACACGCGAAGCGCCAACACCCACAAACATCTCGACGAAATCAGAGCCCGACATGGAGAAGAACGGCCGCCCTGCCTCACCAGCAACCGCCCTGGCCAGCAGAGTCTTGCCGGTTCCCGGGGCCCCCACCAGCAAGACACCCTTTGGGAGTCTGCCGCCCAGCCGCTGAAACTTGTCGGGGTTCTTCAGAAATTCTATTATCTCTTCAAGTTCAACCTTTGCTTCATCTGCCCCGGCCACATCAGCGAACGTAGTCTTAGGCGTGTCTCCCGTGAGCATTTTCGCTTTTGAGCGCCCGAACGCAAAGGCCCGATTACCGCCCTGCTGCACTTGGCGGAAGAAGAAGATCCAGAGGCCGATGATTATGATCCAAGGCAGAAACTGAATAACAATGGTCCCGAAGGACGGCTTGGGTTCCTTGGCCCTTATTGGGATCCCTTTCTCCTCTAGACTGCTAAGCAGCAACTCCGAATCCTGGATCGGCAATACGACACTGAAGCGTTCGACCCGTGTCCCGTCTTCCAGAATGATTGGCTGCGCAAATTCACCCTCAACAAATTTTCCGCTCGTGATCTCGACCAGGCGGATATTGTCCTGTTCCAGCTCTTGTCTAAACGTGGTGTAAGCAACGTCTACGTACTCTTCCTTACCAGATCCGTATATCTGGAAAAAGAAGACCGGCAGCAGGATGATGAGCAGCCAGAACACGAGGTTCCGGCTCATGGAACTCGGATTGAGTTTCCGCCGCGGAGGCTCGGAAGGTGTCTTGTCTGTCATTTATTCCTCTAGGGCACCTATGTACGGAAGGTGCCGGTGATTCTCTGCATGGTCCAGTCCGTAGCCGACCAAGAACTTGGTGGGCGCTTCAAACCCAAGGAACCTAGGCTCGATCACGAGGTAGTTCGCTATCCCCTTATCCAAGAGCGCGCAAACCTCCAGACTCAGTGGGTCGCGTTCCCTGAGAACACCGACGAGGCGGTTGATCGTCTTACCGGAGTCGACGATGTCCTCGACCAATAGAATATGTTTCCCCTTCAACTGCGTTTTCGGATCGTAAACGAGCCGGACTTCGCCGGAGGACGTCGTTTTCGATCCGTACGATGACGCCACCAAGAAATCAACCTGGAGAGGCCTGCCGATGTTTCTTACCAGGTCGGCTAGAAAGATGAAACTGCCCTTGAGCAGACCCAAGACCAGGAGCTCACCGGAACCGTAGTAATCCGTTATCTCCCGGCCCAGCGACTGCACGCGGGCGGAAATCGTTTCAGCGTCGAATACGACTTCGCGTATCTTGTCCAAACTAGCGTCGCTCACTGCATTAGATTCTATAGACGTCAATCCTCAATGCCTCATCACCGGGTTCCGGTACCAGCGTCGCCGACCGGCAGACGCCGGGAATCCAGATAATCTCTCCGTCTCGCTCTACGACGGGGTGCACCCAACGCAATCGCCGGGAGATCTTCGCCTCCATCAAGAGACGCCGCACCTGTCTGCTACCAACACCGCCGAGGGGAGTCATCCGATCACCAATCCGCAGGCTTCGAATCATACCCGTTCCGGGCGTTACCCATGTTGTGAAACTCCGGCGCTTCACCTCCCCTGCTTTGTCGATGCGCCAATCGAGCTTCCAGTCGCCCCATTCAGTGACTCCGTTGAGGTCTTCACCCCAGGAGGAAACAGGCCGCTCCCCGACAACCACATCGCCACGCGTACATCGGACACGATCGAAAACAATTTCGATTTTCCAGCCCTGATCGAGTTCGAGGTAATGGCCGCTTGACCCCCTCACAACAAAGTCTAGTACCCTCGCGGCACGCTTTCGACCGAGACGGTGGCCTGCCTCCCGTACCAGAGCTTGTAATAGCGCTACTGACAACACCTTATCATACCTTTGCAAAGCAGGCCGAGCAACCTCGGCGCCGCTGGAATCCAGCCGAAACTCCAGCTCCGGAAGCGTTTTCAGTAGACTCGACCAGGCGGATCGGTTTGCCATGGCAGACCGTGCGACTTCGAGAATATTGGACTCCAATTCCGGCCCAAATCTCTCCCTCAGCCGCGGCAGCACCTGCTGTCGCACCCAAACCCTGTCGTGCCTAGTCTCACGGTTGGCTGCGTCGGCGTGCGGACTAAAGCCGGTGTCCACAAATGTGGAAGATCTTTCCAACCAATCGAGGAGTTCCGCCCTAGTGAAAGGAAGCAGTGGCCGGACGAGGCCGTCGGAGCCCACAGGTAGGATGCCCGCCAAACCCGCAACTCCGCTTCCTTTTAGGAGACGATAGAGGACGGTTTCGACCTGATCGTCCAGGTGATGCGCGGTCACGAGATAGCGTGCACCGGTCTCGCGTTGGATCCGGCGGAGTTCCGCATACCTGGCCTCTCGCGCGAGAGTCTCGGATGCGGCTGATCCCAGGGAAAGGGCAGCAACACGGACCGGCACGTTGTAGGCGTTACCCAGCGCAGTGACCTGTCGACCCACCGCTGCGCTCCCGGAAAGTATACCGTGGTCGATATGGGCGATTTCGAGGTCTAGGTCGAGTTGACCCGCGGCGTGGTACATGAGATCCAGGAGGGCCGTGGAATCGGGACCGCCACTCACAGCCAGGAGAGCCCTGCCCGCCTGAGGGAACAAGCCGGTATCTTTAGCGTGCGTTACCAGTCTCTCGCCGAGGGTTTCGGTCATCGTTACAACTACGTTATTGGCTACACAGAAAAGTAATGGATTCTAACTACGAACTGCTACATGACTTGACGAGCCCGGTCGTCGCGATCACCTGTCTCCGCGGAAAACGAAAGAACGGAATGATCGTGAACAGCGCTATGCGGGCCTCACTGTCACCAGACAGACCACTCGTTTCGATCTATGTACATAAGTTCACCTACTCCCACGACATCATCTTCGAAACGGGCAAATTCGCGCTTCACGTTCTGGACAAGAGCCAGATGGACGTTGTTTACAAGCTGGGATTCAAGTCCGGACGCGAAGCCGACAAGTTTAAAGATCTGCCCCACCGAACTGGAAAACTCGGACTACCGATATTAAAGGACTGCTATTCCTACTTCGAATGTGAGGTAGTCAACGCCATGGACACAGGGGGATCGACCTGTTTTCTGGGGTCTGTGGTGAACGGAGGCAGCGGTGGTGGGACCGGGGTGTTGGAATCGGACCATATGCGCAACGCGATGTCTGACGAGTGGAAGGAACTGTATCTGAAGAATCTCAAGGTGGCTCAGCGCTTCATCACCGAGCGCGCGGGCAAGATCAAGCCACTAATTTGGAAGGGGCTCAAGAGCTAGGCTGGTTCTTTGCCACGCGTTTTTTTAGTTCCGCCAAGTAACCGGGTTTTACATCCAACAGCTTCGAGATCTTCCGCATCAGATAGGTCTCGTGTTCGGCTACTTCCCCGTCGGCATAGACCAAACCCCACATAGCTTCGATCAACACCATCTTCTGACCTTCGTCGAAACTGTTGCAGATGAGACTTGTGAACTGGAACAGATCCGACGATTGCCGCCGCTCCCGGTCGGCCAGCTCGATTAGTTCTTTCGTCTGCTCGACGTCGAGTTCGAAGTGTCGCTGAATCGCCGACTCGATGTGCCTTCGTTCGGAATCCGCGAACTCTTCGTCCGCATGTGCAAGCTCGAGCAACAGAGCGCAGGCGGCGAGTTCGATGTTGGGACCCGCTTTGTCGGTCTCAGCCTGCTGTGCAGGTTCGATGTTTGTCTGGAAGAAAGATTTTATTGAATCAAGCATGGCGAAAAAAGCTGTAAGCTGTAGGCTTTAAGCGGTGAGCTATAAGCCGTAGGTTGTAAGATAACCCGCCCCACACGCTTACCGCTTATTCCCCCGCCGCAAACACGAGCGAGGCGATCTTCCACTCACCATCGACATTCAGAAAGGAAAAAGAGTCTATACCCTCCCATTCTTGAACGTCGCCGGGGTCGCCGAAGCGGGCGCCGTAGCGCACCCAGGCGTGGGCAAGATTTCCAGCAACCTTCAACTCTGAGCTGACCATCCACTCCTCGAAGATCTCGCGGCTGCCGGGACCTTCCCCAGCGACGGCAATGAAGTCATCGACCGTCTGCACCTGAGCACTCACTCGCTCCTCGCCGGGTGGTTGCCACGCGGTGGCAATCGTGGCTCCGGGCCAAAAATGGGACCTATATGCCTCCCAGTTGAGCGCGCTGAAGTCCGAATAGTAGGCCTCGAGTCTCTCCGTCACACCGGCTTCGATTGCTCGTGCCCGGGCCGCGCGCTCTTCGAACGGATCCGGCCGGACCTCGATCGAGCATGCGGTCAGGAGCAGCGGCAGCAAGACCGCCGAAAGTACAATAAGTTCTTTTTTTACAATCACTTACGCATCACCAGATGTCGGGTACCCACTCACCACCGAGGGAATCTAGGCAAGAAAGCGGTAGCGGTCTAATCCCAGGCTTGACAGCACACCCAACTGTGTTACAGTGTATCGTAACATTAATACAGTCGGAGCTTGATGTTCGAAGAGATCGACCCCAGAAGCCCAACACCGCTGTATGAGCAGATCGCCGCGCGTATTCGTGTTGCCGTCGCCACCTCCGAGCTGAACCCTGGAGAGCCGCTCCCATCGGTACGC
>JACZUR010000172.1 GCA_022573095.1 Gemmatimonadota bacterium
GACCACTCCCCCTGAACCTCATGTCCAGCTGCATGCTTCTAATCTGCTCTAAAAAGAAACCGCGGCGAGTCCAGAAACGAGACTCCTCGGCGCTCTTCGATGTTGATCTGTGGTTCCCTGTTATTAGGGCTCCGAGCCTACTTGTTCATCCGTTGAGGCGGGGGCGGGGGCGGGGGCGCCCTCGGCTCCCACATCCTCAGCGGAGTCTTCCCCTTGCGATTCCGGCAACTCTCCGGAGACTTCAGGCGCCGACTCCTCAATCGTTTCACTACCCACACCCACCTCATCCGAGTCGACGACTATGGGCGTCACGTCCCTGCCCTCCCCCGTGAACTCGAACGCCGCAAGTAGCATCTTACGGTTAATCGGATCAACCTCGAGCACTTTAATTTCCGCCTTCTGGCCAATCTTCACCATCTCCTCGATCGGTTTATCATCGGGAAACGGAAGATGACCGGCCGGCACAAAACCCTCGATATCGTCGCCGATATCTACGACCACGCCCTTGTCCTGGATACGCATAACCTGGCCGCTCAATTCGGTATCTATCGGATATTTTTCTGCGATCCCCAGCCATGGATCTTCCTGGGCCTGCTTCAGGCCCAGCGAAATCCTCTTGTTATCCCCATCGATGGTGAGAATAACGACCTCCACTTCGTCGCCCTTCTTAACAATTTCCGAGGGGTGTTGCACGCGCTTGGTCCAAGACATGTCCGAAATATGGATCAGGCCGTCTATTCCCGGTTCGATCTCAACAAACGCTCCGAACGAAGTGAGATTCCTTACCTTCCCCCTAATACGAGTCTCGACCGGGTACTTCATCGGCAGAGTAACCCAGGGATCTTGCTCCGTCTGCTTAATGCCGAGGGAGATCTTCTCCTCCGCTGCATCTACGCTGAGCACCACGGCTTCGATCGACTCGCCAATAGAAACCAGCGTGGAAGGATGTTTCACGTTTCGTGTCCAGCTCATCTCGCTTATATGAACGAGTCCCTCTATACCGGGCTCCAGTTCGACGAAGGCTCCGTAGTTGGTAATGCTGACGACCTTCCCCTGCAGCCTGGACCCGACGGCATACCGCTCGGCGACATTCTCCCACGGGTACTTCTGCAGTTGCTTCAGGCCGAGAGAGATGCGCTCGCGGTCCCAATCGATGTCCAGGATTTTGATAGACACTTCCTCACCGAGCTGTACTATTTCCGAAGGGTGAGCCACACGTCCGTAGCTCATATCGGTGATATGGAGAAGCCCGTCAACTCCTCCTAGATCTATAAAGGCTCCGAAATCGGTGATGTTTTTCACGATTCCAGTACGAACCTGGTCCACAGCGAGGTCCTTCATCAGGGACTCTCTCTTGGTCGCGCGGTCCGCTTCGAGTATTACGCGCCGCGAAACGACGATGTTGCGTCGGCGTTTATTCAGCTTGATGATTTTGAAATCGTATGCCCGGCCCAGTAGTTCGTCGATGTTGGGGACCCGGCGCAAAGCGATCTGGCTGCCGGGCAGAAACGCGTCGACGCCCATGAGGTCGACGACCACGCCGCCCTTGATCTTCTTGCTGAGAGTTCCTTCCACCGTTTCGCCGTTCTCGTGAGCCTCACGAATGCGCTCCCAGACACGCATGAAGTCGGCTTTCTTCTTCGAGAGCACGACGGCACCGTCTTCGTCTTCGAGATCTTCCAGGTAGACCTCAACCTCGTCACCGGGTTTGACATCTTGCGGAGATTTGAATTCTTCTCTGGGGACTGCGCCTTCTGACTTAAACCCAACGTCGAGAATCACGTGAGTGTCCGTGACGCGCAGAACTTTTGACTTTACGATTTCACCTTCCGCGATACTCTGGAGGGAACCCTCGTAGAGCTGCATCATCTCTTCGTATTGTTCGTCTGAATAATCCTCGTGGTACAGATCGGACCGTACTCTGATCATCGGGGACTGCGGAGGAGGGGAGCTACTCGCTAACGAATCGTCGTCGTTAGTCGGGTCTAGGTTATCGGCCATTGAGAACACTGCTGGGACGGCACCGACGCAACTGTTGCCTGCATTACAGCACTTTTTAAAGATTCATATAGTCTGCTCCCCAATAAATGTGAAGCGCTTAGCCACTCAGAATAGAGGTGGCGCTAGACCATGTCAAGCCGCCGCGGGCTAGCTCCCCTTCTTCTGAAGGCTCTCCCGGGCGAGGTCGACTACACGGTCGACTTGCTCATCGAATGTCAGATTAGTTGTGTCGATCTGCACGGCATCAGGATGGGGCATGAGGGGCGAATGGATGCGACTCGAGTCTGCGCGGTCACGAGAATCGAGTTCCACGGATGTCCGACTTAGGTTTTCTTCGTCAGTCGCCAACCCCTCCTGGAGCACCCTTCGGCGTGCTCTCTCCCTGGAATCCGCAACAAGAAATACTTTGAGCGCGGCACCTGGGAAAACCACCGTCCCTATATCACGGCCGTCAACTACTACTCCTTTAGGATGCTGCGCCGCGGAAGCGCGTACCGCAGCGTTGACCCACTCCCTTACCTCTGGCAGTGCTGCGACATCTGAGACACTTCTCGTAACTGCGGCCCCCCTTATTTCCTCGGACACGTCGCGGCCGGCCAGCATCGGCTTATAGTGCTCGCCCGTCCAGTGCAACTCGATTTTCTTCTCCTCCGCCAGGCGCGCAAGGGTCGCCCCCTCAATCGGCGAACGCTGCTCGAGTGCTGCGAGTGTGATACAGCGATAGAGAGACCCGCTGTCCAGATGTGCTAAGCCCAATCTCACAGCTACCGCCTTTGCCGTAGTCGACTTACCGCTCGCCGCGGGTCCATCGATCGTGATAACGCTGCTAGGCATCCCCAGTTATTCGGCTCAAGTCTTGGAAAAAATCTGGATAGCTGACGACCGGGGACAGCCGGTCGGGTACCTCAACACCACTGTTTCCCATTGCCGACAGTACGGCGAACGCCATCGCCATCCGATGATCTCCACCCGTTTCTATGCGCCCACCAAGCGGTTTGTCGGTTCCATGAACGATCAGCGAGTCGTCGGTCGAGTCCACGCCCACACCAATCCGTCTGAGATTGTCCCCCAGTAACTCCAGTCGATTGCTCTCCTTGAACGCCAGTTCACCAACCCCGTCGAACCTGGTGGTGCCTTGAGCCCGAGCGGCCAATACCGCGAGCATCGGAATCTCGTCGATCAGTGACGGAACGTCGGACCGCGAAATGTTCACGCCTCTCAACTCGCCCGCCTTCACGCTCAGGGTCGCGATCGGTTCACCGAGAGACGACCCCAGTTCCGCAATTTCGATCTGGCAGCCCATGCTGCGCAGTACTCGAACCAGACCAGTCCGCGTAGGATTGACTCCGACTCGCTCCAGGACCAGCTCGCCCGATTCCGCCAGCGAGGCGGCGGCGATCAGGAACGCCGCCGCTGACATATCACCCGGCACCTCCGCGGCGAATTCTGGAACCGCCGCCCCGGGCCGAAAGCGTACGGATCTCGGTTGTATTTGTATGTCCTGGCCAAGTTCCGCGAGCAGTCGCTCGGTGTGGTCCCGCGAACGTTGCGGCTCTTCCACCGCTACTTCCACGCCACCGGCCAACCCAGCCAGAATCAGAGCACTCTTGATTTGCGCGCTTGCCACCGGAGATCCGTAGTTGAGCGCTGCCAGACGTCCACCCTTCACGATTACCGGAAGGCCGTCATTTCTCTCGAAGCAGAACTTCGCCCCCATCAATGTTAGCGGATCCGTCACTCGTTTCATCGGTCTCCCACTCAGCGACCGGTCGCCCACAATTCGGCTCTCGAACGAGTACGCCGCAAGCGTACCCAGCAGGAATCGCGCGGTGGTTCCGGAGTTGCCACAATCGAGTGCCGCTGAAGCTTTGCGAAGTCCCTGGAGGCCCTTACCGTTCACGATGACGCGGTCGCTCCCCGCGTCGTCGATTTCGATGCCCAACGAGCGCAGTGCGCCGCTCATCGCTTGGGAATCATCAGACCGGAGCGCGTGTCTCAATATGCAGCGTCCCTGCGACAGAGCGCCGATGAGTAACAGGCGGTGGGTGATGCTCTTGTCGCCGGGCGGGCGTACGTTGCCTGAAATTTTCAAGATCGGCAGTCTCGACTCGGAAGCGTTGTGACAGCTACACGTAGTCTACACAATAACGGCGACAGCTATGGCCCACTAGATGTTCAGAGCAAAGCCTACGATGATTACGACCAATGTTCCAACCGCATACAGGGCAGATCTTGACTCCGTAAGTCTAGCACTGGCTATTAGCCAACTGACCACTACGGCCGGAATGGTAAGAACGAAGGCGATCGCAAAAAGCAGAATCGCTTCTGAACCGGCTAGCAGCCCCGCTACATCCGCCGCGACGGCGAGAACGATAAGCTCGAGAAGAAGCCTACGGAGACTCACAACGGTCAGCCGGCTTCTGTCAGGCAAAGGCTTGTCTTATCATCTGTGCCGCCACTACCAACAGCAAGAGTGAAAAAGAGACTCGCAACACACGTGTCTCTATCCTGTGACCTATGAATGCAACAGCGCTCGCTCCCCCCAACACTCCAAGCACTACCGGTCCGGCAATCACTACATCAATGTCGCCACGGGCCAGGAACGCCAGAGCCGCCGCGGATCCAGTCACACCGATCATATAGGAACTCGTCGCGATCGCTTTCTCGAGCGGCATGTGAAGTAATTTGTTGAGAATCGGGGTATTGATGATGCCTCCGCCCACACCAAGTAGACCCGCCACGACTCCAGCCCCGAGTGAGGAAGCAGATGCCAACCGGATTCTGGCTGAATGACTTCCCTCAGATGGAGGATGGTCACCATTTCCAGCCATTATGATCGCTACGTAGATCAGCAAGACACCGAAACAGGCGAACAGCACCTGGCTCGGGATCAGGCCCGCCGCATATGCCGCTCCTAGGGCTCCCAAAGCTGCGCAAAACTGCAGTCTTACCCCGGTATCCAACTCCACCCGGCCCGCGCGCAGATGTACCGCGG
>JACZUR010000173.1 GCA_022573095.1 Gemmatimonadota bacterium
GGAGGATGTTTTCTTCTAACCTATTGATCTCTCGCCGCACTTGCTCTTTGTAGCGATTGGGAAATCGGCTTTGGAATGCGCGCCACCTCCCGTAGATCTCGGAAAATACAAATGAGCCGAGCCGCCTACATCCTCCGTAGTCAGTCAGGGGAATAATATACAAGGGCCAACCTGGGCTGGAGTAGGACATCTGGAGAGTTGAGAAGAACGCGATGTCCGCGCGATCGCCCCACTTCACTGCGAACTCAAGGAAGCTCTCCGGGTCGGGTACTGCCTGCAGAATCTCTTCCCGATTGAGGAAGATACCTGGAAGCGCGCGACGTGTGGCACGTAGTTGCTCCTCGTCCATCTTCTCCAGTAGACTCACAACATCTTCATACTGGTCATCAACAAGGATACCCTCTTGCCTCCATTTGAAGATGGCCTGACGTAGTGGCTGCCTCATCCGAAACCAATATTGCTTCCATTGTTGCATGTTGTGACTCTCGCGTTCAAGGTCTACAGCTTGTCTCGTCAGTTCAGAGAGTAAGGTTTTAAGTTTTATCATGTCAGATTCTCTTAGATACACCTAGGGGATACGACCCCCTCAACGTGGTATCGGAAATGAAAAGACCCACCTAATCCGATTTGGACTTGGTAGGTCTAGAGAAGTGTCCTCAGACTGGTGAGCCTTTCAATTTCCTTTCACTTGTCGCCTCTCCAGACCGTACATAATTATCAGCCACCGAGACGAAACCGACCGTCGTGATGAAACCGCAATCTTGCAAATGAATTGAAGCTTGTTAGAATTCGCCCGCAGTTTCATGGAACTACATTTTCGGTCACCTGTTGACGTTCTGTTGACTCACCAGTGTTAGAGTTGGGATGTGTCTGGCACTGGAGTCCTAAATGACCGATTGGCCGAAACCACCTATCCGACCTGAGCACTTGTCCCTGATACGAGTAATGATGATTGAGGAAGAATATACGGAGTTCCTTGGCAAGTTGGGAGTAAAGTTCCCGTTCTCACCAGAGCTTGAAGTCCGTTCATCTTCGGTGACGCCAGATAGTTTTGCGTAAACGGCCACGAAGTTGCAATGGGACCCCTATCAGCGTCTAGCCCGTTTTCATATCGCAAACAGGTTTCTTGTCGCTGTGGGAGGGCCAACAATCAGGAGCGATGGAAGTCTTAGGCTGCTAATGGGCACATCTTGAAGGGGATGGGATACGATGGGTGGTGTACGATAGGCGGCTACCGTAGTTGTTTGAGAGCAGAACTAATAGTATCAAGATCTACGTGTCCGTACATTTCCGTAATCTGGGATTCACTGTGTCCCACGATCTGACCGACTTGATAGGTGCTGATTCCATTGTTCAAGAGATACGAAACGAAACCGTGTCGGAGACCGTGAGTTGTGAAGCCGTTCTTCATACCAACAGTGGAGAGAAGACGACGGAACATCTTGGGAGTGGAGTTCAGAAGGTATGGACGTTCGGTCTTCGGGTTCTCAAAAATGTACGTTGAACCGTCTCGACGAGGGATACGAGAGAGAACCTTGGACAATCGGTGACTAGCTGAACCCATCTGATCGATTGGTAGAGTCCGTTCACGTCTCTTGAAGTAGATGGTCCATCTTGTGTTCTCGTTGTGGAGGTACGAGAACGTTCTACTCCCTCCTACGTAGTCGTCAGAACCACGTTCCCATTTCATCGTTAGCACTTCGGAGATCCGACAACCAGTCTCGATCTGGACGTAAATGGCCCAGATGAACCAGTCGTACTCATCCTTCTTACGAACTCGGGATCGAAGGAACTTTCGGAGCAATTCCCAGTCCATATGTTTTGGAAAATTCTTTCGACTGGTGGGTCTCGGACGTTGAAGATTCGTGAACGGGTTATCGTGAATCCTAGGTCTGGATGAGGAACGTTCCTTTGATAGCTTTGAGAATAACGTTCGGATGTGACTGAGTTCTCGTCGGATCGTGTTCGGTGACCGTCCTAGGTTAGTTCGGTATTCGATGAACTCACGGAATATGGTTTCCCCTCCGTCACCTTCGAAGTGGTCGAGGTAGAGTGGGTCACGATAGTCAGATAGGAACTTCTTGAAAGCACTGAAACTGACTCGATCAGGGTGGTAGGTATTGGGACTGAGTTGTCCACGGTCAACTAGACGTTCCCTCTCTCGGAGATACTGGTCGATGATGGGAAGGAACGGGATTCGTGGAGAGGAGAAGAGTCCCTTTCGGACCTTCTTATCCCACTCTTGTTTCCTCTTGATTGCTACCCTACGGTCCTTCGTACGGAGGGTCTTCTGGATTCTCGTACGAGATCCGTCCGTTTGAATTACGTAGGTCTGGTAATACCAGTATCCGTTGTTTTGGTAGATCGACCCCATTGAACGAAGGTGTGAGTCACCCTAGGATAAGATGGTTAGAACGATACCGAGGTGACTACAAACCTCACTACAATGCGGTATGGTGACAAGTGGGGTATCAATGGAGGCACCTAAGTACAATAGTACCAGTCCGTTAATCGACTGCAACCGTAGCAAAGTTGTAAAGCAGAGGTCTGCAAAACCTCTATTCGGCAGTTCGAATCTGCCCGGCGCCTCTCTCCATATTTACGCCTTGATCGCCCCTGACCAGCGAGCGCCTGCCGGATCCATTGGCGAGCCAACGAATGCAAGGTGGAGACCGTCAGATTGCTTGAAGTGAAGTGGAAGGAGGGAGTTGTCTTCTAACAGAGAAATCTAGCCCGAATTAGTCAACTCTCCCGCCATGCCAAGAACGCATCCGACAGGGTTGACACACGCTCAGCCACGTCGTCGCGCCGCCCCACCGACACTGCCTCCAGTAGCGATCTAACTGGTGGCTCGATGAGTGCCTTAACGGTCTCGAACTCGTCAGTGTGTACGGGCCGGTCGCTCAGGTGGTTGGCGATGGATCCCGTGATGTGGGCCAAGACGACGACGGCCACCGGAAAGGTGGCCAGTTCGTCGTCATCATAGCATTGTGTGCTGATCCGCTCGAGAGTATCAGCGGAGAAGCCTTCATCAAGGATTAGACGGGTTGACGGCATCACGCATGTGCAGGGATCTGCGGATTGCTGGTCGTGCCGGTACTGCGCGAACGCAAATCATTGATGGAGAACACATTCTCGTACCTGATACCCCGAGATTGAATTTTCTCACGTCCGCCGGATTCACGATCGACAAGGCTAATTACTACGGCTACCTTGTAGCCCTCTTGCTCGGCGTGTTCTACCGCCTCGATCACCGATTGACCGGACGTGATAACGTCGTCCACAATCGCCACCGTGGCACCGTCCGGAACAGGACCCTCGATCAACTTGTGGAGCCCGTGAGTCTTAGGATCCTTTCGTACGAAGAATGCGGGAAGCGGTGACCCCCTTTGCCCGGACAACATCGCAACCGCTGTGGCGATGGGCACGGCTCCAAGAATCGGCCCACCGACGGCTTGCACGTTGTACCGCTGCAGGATCTCTAGAATCGATTCAGCAATGAGTTCCATACCTCTTGGGTGCTGCGTTACGGTCTTCGCGTCGATGTAGTAATCGCTCTCGCCGCCGGAGGAGAGCTTGAAAGTACCCCGTCGGTAAGCGAAGTCCTTTAGCAGCTGCAAAAGCTCTTGATTTCTGGGGCTCACGTTGTCTCCTTGCTGCTAAAAAAATGCCGACATCAAGATGCGAGAGGTGTTATGCGTCCACAGAAACTACCATCATTGCAATCAGTTGTTCCAGCGGGAACCGAAACGTGTCCAGGGGGAGCTGGTGCTGGTTGGGACAAGAGCCTAAGCCAATGTGCAGCATTGGGTTACCAATCTACAACGCGAGACGTCGTGGGTCAAGAATCCAAGTCCACGAGGAACGGGGTGTTTTCCTGATGTAATGGGTAAGAGACGCCTCAACCTGCCGACGAAGCTTGAGTCCTCCAGAATCCAGGAATCCCGATGTAAGCCATATACCTCACCCCACTCCCGGGAACTCTTTCTGTTCTAGCGCGATACGCGCTAACGAAAGCAGGTCGCCTTCCGTGAGGCGCTCCGCAAGGCCCTTGAAGACGGGGCCGATGGTTTGGACCATCCCACCCGCCAGCTCAGGAGCGACCTCATCCACCGCGCGGAAGAACTGATACCGGGCGCGGGGCTCACCCGCTCATCTCCGAGCGAGAACTCGCCTCGCGATTTCTCGCATGACGAGTCTTTCGGCGGTCCGCCCTGCCAGGGGTTCCGCTGTTGACTGGCGCAAGTTGGTCCGCCGGAACAAGTTATGCGTCGAGAGAACCGCAAGGGCACTCCCGCCCCGGCTTCTGACACAAACGGCGTGATAATTTTAGCACGAACGGCATGACGCTCAGGTCATTCTGACGTGCCCTCAAACAACTACTCAAAATGCCTGCCAATCACAACGAAATCGAGAAACGACTCTGGGACGCCGCCGACGAACTCCGCGCCAACTCCAAACTCAAGTCGTCTGAGTATTCCGTTCCCGTACTCGGTCTCATCTTCCTCCGCTACGCCGATCACCGCTTCGCTGCCGTCGAGGAGGAGCTGTCGAAAAAGGCGTCCAGCCGGCGCAGCGTTGGGAAGACCGACTACCAAGCCAAGGGAGTCTTGTACCTACCCGATCAGGCACGTTTCTCCGCGCTCCTGTTGAAGCCCGAAGGTGGGAACATCGGACAGGCGATCAACGACGCCATGAAGGCCATCGAGGCGGAGAATCCCGACCTCAAGGACGTGCTCCCCAAGACCTACAACCAGATAGAGAACTCGACGCTCGTCGAACTCCTCAAGCTCATGGCCTCGATCCCGATGGACATCGAGGGGGATGCCTTCGGCAAAATCTACGAGTATTTCCTGGGCAAGTTCGCGATGACGGAGGGGCAGAAGGGCGGTGAGTTCTTCACGCCCACCTCGATCGTCAAGCTCATCGTCGAGATCATCGAACCGTTCCATGGAAAAATC
>JACZUR010000174.1 GCA_022573095.1 Gemmatimonadota bacterium
CGGGATTTACCCGCGAAGCGCAAGCGAGCGGCCAAACGCCCGTCGCACTACGAACGCGCAGCAGCATTTGAGCTGAACCGCCGGGATTTACCCGCGAAGCGCAAGCGAGCGGCCAAATGCCCGTCGCACCGCGAGCACGCGGTAAGCGTGTGAGTCGGGGCGCCGGGATTTGAACCCGGGACCTCCTGCTCCCAAAGCAGGCGCGCTGCCGGACTGCGCCACGCCCCGTGACTCGAGGGGTTGGAAGGTTTGAGGGCCAGAGGGTTGGCAATCTCATCGTGATCTCGGCGTTAACGTTTCCCCTCTTACCCTCCACTTGCTACGCCGTGCAAGATAGTAACAGTCCGCGGGAAGTGAAACGGCGGCTTCAACGCACACACCTCAGCAAATTTATGAACCGTCCGCAATCCATTCCGCAAACCGCCTGAAGGCACGTCCGCGATGACTTACTGCTTCTTTGGCATCTCTGGAGGCCAGTCCAAAGCTCATTTGCAGATCGTCTGAGAAAAAGAGCGGATCATACCCAAATCCGCCGTCTCCGATAGCGGTTTCCAGAATGTATCCCGTGCAGCTTCCCTCGAAGAGTACGGGTCGATCATGTTCGTGTCTCACAAAGCAGATCGCGCATCTGTACACTGCCGCACGGTCCTTGCCGTCGCACCCCTCGAGTTGCCGTATCAAGAACTCGTTGTTGGCGTTGTCCTGATCTTCGCTGTTGGGTGCATAACGCTTTGATCGGATACCGGGGCCACCGTGCAGCTGGGCGACCTCAATTCCGGAATCGTCTGCTAGGGTCGGGAGACCCGAGAGAGCGGCAAAGTGGCGTGCCTTGAGAGTAGCGTTTTCCGTGTAACTTGCCCCCCTCTCCAGACGCTCTTCTTCAGCAGTTTCTTGAAGTCCTAGATCGTCGGGGAAAACGATCATGTTGTCGAGCGGCGATAGAATCGAGCGTATCTCTCGCTGTTTACCAACGCTGCGCGTCGCGACTAGTATCCTCTCTTCAGGCAAGGGCTTGGCGTTGTAATTCGAAGAGTTGTGCGACACCCTTTCCGGCCAGGTCCAGTAGTTCGTTCAGTTGGCTTCGACTGAACGGCGTTTTCTCCGCCGTACCCTGTACCTCGATAAAACTATCCGGCTCGGCAAAAACGATATTGGCGTCGACATCGGCGTCGCGGTCTTCCACGTACGCGAGATCTAGGCAGGCGGTGCCCTTCACAATTCCCACGGAGATGCCAGCGACAAGCCGAGAGAACGGATCCCGCGTTCCCAGTTCTGCGCTCATCCATGCACAGGCATCACGCAAAGCCACCGCTCCTCCCGTGATTGCGGCCGTTCGCGTACCCCCGTCTGCCTGGAGCACATCGCAATCGATTATTATGGTGTACTCACCGAACTCAAAGCTACTCAATGCTGCTCTAAGGCTCCGCCCGATGAGCCGTTGGATTTCCTGTGTGCGTCCCCCAGCACCTCGCCGTTCCCGGTGCGTGCGCTCGGCCGTGGAACGCGGCAGCATGCTGTATTCCGCTGTCACCCACCCAAGCCCCGTACCTCTCCGCCAGGCAGGCGCTCCTTCCTCCACAGTCGCCGTGCAGGACACAACGGTGCCCCCCATGCGAACCGTGCAAGATCCTTCGGCGTAGGGATTGGTCCTGCGTTCGAGACTCACATCCCTTAATTGATCGCATTCGCGCCCGTCAACTCGCCGCACGTATCCGCCTTGCTATCTCTGTCGTCGATTTGCCGTCCTGGTAAGCAACAAGCACAACACGTCCTCCCCACTTCTCGACCAGGTCAGCTCCAGGTATCTCTCTTGCGGCGTAGTCCCCGCCTTTTACGAGGACGTCAGGCTTGAGCAGTTTTATCAATTTCGCCGGTGTCGGTTCGGAAAAGAGAACGACTCTATCAACGGCTCGTAGCCCGCACAACACCTTTGCCCTGTCCAATGCAGCAATGAAAGGCCTTCCGTTTCCTTTATCGAGAGATTCTACTGACTCGTCATCGTTGATCCCTACGATTAACGCATCGCCTTCTGCTCGTGCGGCCTCTAGGAGGGCAACATGGCCGGAATGCAGGATATCAAACACGCCGTTTGTGAATACAACGGACCCCTTAACGCGCTGGCGCCATTCAGCAGCCTGCTGCGCGCTTATGATGCGCCTATTCGTAATCATCGCTGTCGCTGTCTTACGGGCTGGAGTCGCACAGAGCGAGACTCGGCCTCCTGGGTGAATTGGAAGCTTAGAGCGGTGCCTTGGCAACCGGACTGAAGGTGAACATATAGACATAAAAGGGCAGTTCAATCGGTTCCGTCCAGCTCGTGGAGATTTCGATTTCCCGCGGCCTACTCTTACGACGAATCTGAAAATTGAATGCGGCCTCCGGTAGGGAGAGCTCGTTCGCGCGGTTTCGTAATCTGCGCCTTATGGCGTCATTTTCGAGGCTCGGCGCCAGTCGCGCCTCGGATTTCATGGCGTCGAGCATCTTGTAGTATCGGATATATGAACCGCCGAAGTTAATCCCGTAATACGCAACAAACGCCACTACGAGGATCATGAACAGGCAACCGAGCCGAGAGGCTCCTCGTTTACCTAATCTTCGTTGCTTCTTTCTCACCATTGCGACTGCGCTCCGTCAACGATGTCGTTGACGAGTTTGTCAAACGCCACTTCCCTACCCATCGCTTCGTTGGGTGGGTCATATTCCCCATCAACTATGAGACGCGACCGCTGCCACAGCATGCGGCCTTCGACCAGATCATAGATCTCCACTGCCATTGATATCTGCACTTTGCGACGAGTGACGGACACGTCACCCTGTCCTCTCTGAATGAAGGACAGGGGAATATCAGGTTCATAAGATACTATAGATCCGCTAACAACGGCGTCCGCCGTCTCCTCCGCCGCCAACCGGAGTCCGAGTCGGCCCTCCAATGCAATCCGGATGGCGTCGGAAACTTCCTGTGTAAGCGCCGGTTCGGCTGTCCTGTTATCGAAGGGGAGGATTGCTACGGTTCGAACGTGAGGTGGGAGTCCTCCCCCCGCGAAGCCATAGCAACCCGCGGAACCACCTAGCAGGAGGATTGCGACGGCGAATCTAAGGAGCATCCCATGTTTCGGCAGCAAGGGAGTCGACATCCTCGACCGACCTTATTTGAAAACTAAACCGCGCTGGATCCAGCGGGAACTCCACTTTCGACTCCGTCGGAACATGGTTGATAGTATCGAACACAACCTCGCTCAGCGCAATAGTACGCCCGCCCGTTCGCATCTCTCCCCGCAAGCGCCGCACCGGCGTTCCCTCGGCGATAAACGTCAGTGTATCTCCCCCGTCGGCGTAACGCCAGACGCGCTCAGTATCGGTGACCAGTCCCTCAATTCGCGCGTCTATCGGAGGGGCCGGGGGGTGCCCAAGAGCCGCCCAAAATACCGGTGCCACGCGCACAAGGCTGTTGAAATCCCCCTCGGGCCGCATCCACAGAGCTGTGCGCCCGATGATGACAGCGGCACCCGATTTACCAAACGGACCCCTGAAATCGAAGCGTAGCGAATCCGGCGGTGCTAAGCGTATGGCACCGCGACCGGAAGCCGAGCCTCTGTCGTTGAGGTACCTCCACGGCCGCACGTTGATGATCCGTGGTGATCGCAGAGCAAGCTCGGCAACCCACTCCAACACCGTATCTCGAGACAGGCTGCCTAGCTCTGCGGGCGCTATAGGATCCGGCCCTCGGGGGATGCACCCCGCAAGTGGCAATAGCAGTAGCATCCGCAGCCTTGCAAGCTGCAGTATTTTCATGAACAGAATCACTTTCTAACTAGTAGTTCAGTCCAATAAAGAAATCTACGAACCTCAGCCCATCAAGGACTTCGCTAGGCAATCCGTAGCCCCGCACCGCCCCCAACTGGTAGCGGTAGCCGAAGTCGAGCCGAAGGACGATGGGAAAGAATAGTGGCATCCTCAGCCCCAGTCCGCTGCTTCCGAGCAATCCGCGGTCCTGAGACTGTTCGAACCAAGCGCCACCGAGATCGCTGAAGATGGCACCTTGTACGCCGGGGAATCTTACTTCTCCGAAGGGAAAGCCAAATGAAAGGAAATTTATAATGGGGAATCTCAGTTCTTGATTCACCATGAAGGCCCGCGTTCCAGAAACACCGCGGAACCGCGGGTACCCGCGCAGAGCAAGAGGCCCTCCTATACTGATCCTGCGGGCGTTGGACCCGCTCGCCCAATAGCCGAACGTTCTAACGGAGTAGTTGGACTGCAGCCCTATCCGGAAGTAGCGTCGTTGATCCGTTGCGATAGTCCACGAGTCGAAACGTCCGTTTGTCAGGTCGTTGGTTACACCTGCCGTAAGATTGATGCGTTCCCCGTCGATGGGCCCGGTTGCAAGCCAGAGAGAATTATCTTTTACATAGCTAATGAAGTTCGAGGCCAACCATCCCACTCGATGCTCCTCAAACGACGCGCCAAAGAAATTGGTACGGTCGGACCGCTCGACGCGGAGTTGTCCTTCGATCCGCGCGAAACGCGATATCGGCCATCGTGCCAATCCGAATCCTCCGAACGAAGTTTCTTCGAAAACTGAAAAATCGCCTTCGAGAAAGCGGCCTCTTAATCGAAATGCTCCCACCCCCCAGTTGAGCCGCTGTTTTTGATTGAGGTAGAGAACGGTTGCATTGACATTGTCAAGAAAGCCCCCCACACCATCTGCCTGGAAAGAAGAAATTCCCACGAAAAATAAATGGTCGCTCAACAGATCGGAGAACAAAAATAGCGCGCCTTGAGCATTACCCACCCCGGGAGCCACCACCGCATCCCCTGCCGCAAAGTCGAGGCTGAAGCTGGTTTCATATGGCGTGGGATCCGCTCGTACGTACGAAGAATCGGACAGTTCAGCCCACTCCCAACCGGGATCATCCATTTCATCAATCGGAGGAAGCCCGATAATCTCGAATGTAGAAT
>JACZUR010000175.1 GCA_022573095.1 Gemmatimonadota bacterium
GTATCTGTAACGGTAAGAAAAATCCCGGTCGCGTTGGCAGGAACGACGATCGAAAAAGAAACCTGCTTACCAGCCAATCCGACCGGAGTATCCTGGCTCGTAAGATCGAGAACACGCACGGTTAGCGGAGGTGACTGTTCCGCCATGGCTGCTGTTAGCAGACGAGTCGCACTGACCGCCGACATAGAGTCGGGAGCCGGAGTCACTGTCACGAGCAGGGGATCGGATCGAAGATTCTCATTCTCCAATCTGGCCTGAACTCGTCCAGATCCGGGATGAGTTCCACGAATAAGGCCGGATGCCGTATCGATTGTGAAACCTATCTGACCGCTATCAACATCAATAATTGCCCAGACAATCTGGGCGTCCGGAACTATTTCTCCGGACGCGCTGAGCGCCTGAGCCTGCAGCGTCGTGGTGTCGCCCTCCTCAACAGACGCTACCAGAGGTAGCGGCAGCTGAATAGCGATCACTCGATCGAAGTCGCCAGCGACCTCACTGCACGCAAGACAGGCAAGCGAAACAATCGCATTTGCCGCGTCTAGTCGGTTTCTGCGGCGCAAATTTCCGTGAGAGTTTGCTGCGCGTGTTCGACCCACTTCGCAGAATCGGGGCCGGAGGGGGCGGAGCCAAGGAAAGCTTCGAGGTGTTCCTTCGCCGCCGCGGCTTCTCCACGCTTCATGTAAAGGAATGCAACCCCGTAATGCGCCCCAGCGAGAGTGGGGTCAACTTCGAGAGCACGTCGATAGTAACGAATCGCGTCATCGTGATTGCTGATCTTCGTAAAGGCTATCGCCATGTTCTGAAGTACCCGCGGATCAACCGGGTTGTCGCGTAACGCCAAACGGTACGACGTTATCGCTGCCGCAAAGTCGCCCTGCCGTTCCAACGCCAGTGCTTCGTTGAGATAGTCGAGCCGCTGCGGCGCAACATCGTTGCGGCCGCGACGGAATAGTTTCTTCCAGAAACCCATCTAATCCGTCAAAATACTGAACCTCAATGCCGTTTGCAACGAGGATTGATCTCAGGGGCTGAAAAAGCGTCGCCGCGGCAGAACGGCTGGTATCATTTGATGCCGGGAACCACCTATGATGTGAAAACGGAGCGGTAGTCCCTGCCCTCGAAGATTGCGTTGTAGACCGCCTGGAGCGTCTCATGAGCTCCTAACAGGAACGTACACCGCTCGTGGTTCTGTTGGCTCCTGCAGTCTACCTCCATGGCCGCTATTGCCGCATCCGAAATGCGGCTCATGAAAGCCGTGAGCATTCCCGTCGAAAAGAAACATGAGGGGTGGGTTGCATCCAAAGTGGCATCAGCCTCGGCCCAATCGGACGAGGTAAGAACGACCACGGACTCGCCGATGTTTTCCAGCTCCACCGTTCCCCAGCCCGCTTCGCGGAGATAGGACGAAAGTACCTCCGCCACCTTTTCTACATCTAGGTCACCGGGATCCACGACGCCGGTTCGGGTCGGTAGCCACGCGGTAAAGTGATCATACAGTTCGTTGCCGGAGGCGTATCCTGCCTCCTGAAGTATCGTTGCGGTTTCGCCTCCGATCCTCTGCTCCATCGCGCGCCGCAACGTATGAATCGCGGTAGCGCCGAATATCAGTGGTGTGGTTGCGTTGTCAGATGCAGATTCCATTTATCCGGTATTTTGCGAGTTGCATTAGGATGTGAGAGCGAAATTAGGGCTTAGTACCCGCCCGCCGCAAGAGTTCCTCTTCATCGATCACTTCAATGTCGAGCTTTTGGGCTCGTTTGAGCTTGCTTCCGGGATCAGTACCTGCCACCACTGCCTCAGTGTTCTTGGATATACTGGAACTCACGTTGCCGCCAGCAGCTTTGATTATCGCGGTCGCTCTCGAGCGAGACATTGAGGGAAGCGATCCAGTGAGTACGAACGTCTTGCCTAGCAGGGGCCCCGACCAGGTTTCTTCGGCAGTCATGCGTAATCCTGCCGTCGCCAGTCTGTTGACAAGGGTCTTGTTGTGATCTTGCGCGAGGTAGTCGTTGACGGCTGCCGCAATCGTATCGCCGACTCCGTCGATCGCAGCAATATCCTTGGTATCGGCCTCCAATAGCCGCTCCATTGTGCCAAACCTGGCCGCTATCAGCTTTGCCACCTTGACTCCAACATGTCGGATACCCAACGCAAACAGCAGGGTCGACAGAGGTTCAGATTTCGAGGCCTCGATAGCTTCGATCAATTTTTCAGCCGATTTCTCTCCGATTCCTTCCAATTCTGTTAGTTGAGAGGTCTCTAGTCCGTAGATGTCCGCCGGATTAGCGATCAGACCGGCACTAACCAGCTGATTGGTCCTCTGGTAGCCGAGGCCTCTGATATCCATAGCGCCGGAAGATGCGAAGTGAACGAGGGACTCGAGAACCCTCCCAGGGCAGATTTCATTGGGGCAGTAGTGCACTACCTCATCCTCGGAGCGCACTACCGGAGTACCGCACACCGGACAGTTGGCCGGAACTTGAAAGACGGACTCTTCACCGGTTCTCTTTTCGCGCACAGGTCCGAGGACCTGTGGAATTACCTCTCCTGCCCGAGTAACCTCGACGAAGTCGCCTATCCTCACATCCTTTGCCGCAATCAGATTCATGTTGTGAAGCGTCGCGTTTGATACGACGACACCGCCCAGCTCCACCGGCTCCAGTTCCGCGTACGGATTCAGGGCTCCAGTGCGTCCAACGTTAATGCCGATGTTCAGTAATCTCGTTACAGCTACTTCCGGTTTGAACTTGCGGGCTATGGCCCAGCGTGGCTCCCTACCACCGATAATTCCGAGTTGGGAGTGAAGGGAAATCCGGTCGATTTTTACAACCACTCCGTCGGCCTCGAATTCCAGTGTGGGTATCAGGCGCTCCATCTCCGCGATGGTCGCCTTGGCCCGGTCGAGCGATTCGACTCGCGAGCGGTGCGGGGCTACTCTAAATCCCCATCCCTCCAACTTATCGAGCAGACTTTCTTGTGTCTCGGCAATGTCCTCACTTGCTTCGGCAGCAAACGCAAAGAAACGGAGGCGGCGATTTCGCGTAATTTGGGGATCCAACTGGCGGAGGCTGCCAGCCGCCGAGTTCCGTGGATTGGCAAACGTTGGCTCGCCCGCTCGTTCTCTTGTTTCATTCAACGCCTGGAAGGCTGCCAGAGGAAAATAGGCCTCGCCGCGAATCTCGAGTTCATCGGGCCAGTCGTCGCCGTGAAGCTTCAGAGGGATATCCGGGATTGTCCGTACATTGGCTGTAATGTTCTCTCCGACGGTTCCGTTGCCACGAGTCGCCCCTACCTCAAGTATCCCTCGGATGTAGGTAAGGCTCAATCCGGCTCCGTCGATCTTTAGCTCAAGATGAAAGCCGCCGTCGGCGACCTCCGGAACGAGTTTGATTATCCGTTTTTCCCATGCTTCCAACTCGCCGTCCTCGAAGGCGTTCGCCAGCGATAGCATAGGCATACGATGTCGGTGCTTGGCAAGCTGCTCGGCGGGTTCGGCGCCCACGCGGTGTGTGGGCGAGTCAGGCGCACGAACTGCCGGGTGCTCTTTCTCTAGGGTTTGCAGTTCGCGGAAGAGTCTGTCGTATTCTGCGTCTGACATTTCGGGGGCGTCGAGCACGTAATACTGGTGTATGGCTCGGTCCAGTACGGTGCGCAGCTCGAGGCCCCGTCGCATGGGATCAGGAGTCGTCAACTCGTTGTCCAGTTCCTATTTGGGGTGAGTTCCCTTTCCGTACGGAAGATAATGCCTCGTCTCGCTGCGATCATCATGACTTAACCGCTCTGAAGCGGTCTCGACTCAGGTGACCTACAGCGCTAAAATGCATTACCGGCAGCTATGTGCCGGAAGGGGGCATCTATATCCCCTAAGAGGAACTTGGCGTGCGAATTGAGGATGACATACTTGTAGCCGATTAAGGCGTGGCTGTGTTGAGCGGATCTCTTCCTCGTACTACGTCGGAGATCGAGGCACTAATGAACGGTACATGATGAGATCTCGTAGGCGTTGCCGTTGATCGGCAGGCTGATAGAGCGCAAGCGCGAAGGTGAATCCCTGACTAGAACTGAATGGGGCTCGCTGATATCGGACTATACTAGCGGCGCGATTCCCGAGTACCAGATGGCGGCGCTTCTAATGGCTTCCTTTCTCAATGGGCTGAGTTCGGAGGAGTTGTCGGCCCTGACGGATGCGATGATAGAGTCCGGCGAAAAGCTCGCCTTCGAGGAAGGCTTCGTCGCTATCGATAAACATTCGATCGGTGGTGTAGGGGATAAAGTATCGATAGTGCTTGCCCCTCTTGTGGCGTGCTGTGGGGTGCCGGTTCCCATGATGTCCGGACGCGGTCTTGGGCACACCACCGGAACGCTGGACAAATTAGAGGCGATTCCTGGTTTTCGCACGGAACTGACTCTCAATGAGGCTCGCAAGCAGGTGGAGGCAATCGGCTGCGCGATGTTCGGTCAAACTGAGGAGATTGCTCCCGCCGACAGGAAACTCTATGCGCTGCGCGACGCTACCGCTACTGTCGAATCCATTCCGCTAATTGCTGCGAGTATCATGTCGAAGAAACTGTGCGAGGGCATCGCAGGGCTCGTGCTGGACACCAAGCACGGTTCAGGAGCATTCCTTCCCGGCCAGGAACAGGCGATGGTCTGCGCGAACGGAAGCCGCAGCGTTGTGAAGTTTGGGCCGAACATCGATCGAGCCAATCTCGCGAAAGGCGACGAAGTTCTTCTTTGCAAGACTCGCAATGCCATACTTGAGCGAAGCGGCGCAGGCGCGCCACCTCGGCCAGCATCACCTCCGCGCAACGGTCCACGTCGGGCTCCCGGGTGGCGTGACCCATGCTGATGCGCAGCGAGGCCCGCACCCGCTCCGGCGGCAGTCCCATGGCCAGCAGCACGTGGCTGGGCTCGACCGCGCCCGTTTGGCAGGCCGAGCCGGTGG
>JACZUR010000176.1 GCA_022573095.1 Gemmatimonadota bacterium
GGTGGTGGAGGTGGCAAATGGCTGACAACGTGCGAAAGATCAATTACTGCTACATCAAGGTTCCGAATCGGCCGGGGCAGGGCATCAAGATTCTGGAGGAACTCAAGCAGAATGGCGTGCAGCTGTATGCGTATTCCGGATTTCCGTCAAAGGGTGGTAAGTCTCAGATCGATCTCATTCCCGAAGACATGGCGGCCCTGAAGAAAGTCGCGAGAAAGAATTCCTGGAGGCTCAGCAAAGTAAAGAAGGGCTTCATCATCACTGGTAATGACAAGCTCGGCGCGGTGCACCGTCATGTAGCCAAACTCGCGGACGCGAAGATCAATATCACAGCCGCCGACGCGATAATAGCGGGCAAAGGGCGCTACGGGATGATTCTGTGGGTCAAGCCGGCCAACTATAGCAGAGCGGCGCGGGTGCTGCGAGCGAAATAGAAATTAGGGAGTAGGGAGCAGGGAGTAGGGAGTGGTGGATTTCTACTTACCACTTACCGCTTACTACTTACTACCCCTTCTCCAGCTCCCTCAGCCCTCCCGGCACGTAGTCACGCCCACTGGCGACCCGGTCGTTCCAGGTATCGACTTCGGGCGCGCGCCGCCGTTCGACCATGGTAATGCAATTTTCGACTGGGCACACCAGCTCACAAAGGTTACATCCCACGCACTCGGTTTCGTCGACCCACGGCACTCGGTAGGGTGAATCGCCGTCGGACTCCGCAGCTTTCTGCGCCGCGATCTCCGCCATCGGTGCGATGTTGCCTGGTATCGCTTTGGTACCGGGAAGATGTATGCATTGGTGAGCACCGTCGTGGCAAGCGACGTGACACAGCTGGCAACCGATACATTTGTCGGCGTCAATTTGCGCTACAACATGATAATTGAGGTCCAGCTCTCCCCACTCCTTGAAAGCCGGCACCGCTGCACCGACAAGATCGCTTACCTTATCCATTCTTTTTTCGGCCAGGTAGGCGTCTAACCCGTCGATCAGTTCCCCTACAATCCGATAGCCGTAATGCATGACCGCAGTGCATACCTGGACGGTCGTAGCGCCTAGGGCGAGGAACTCCGCTGCATCGCGCCAGTCCGCAATGCCGCCAATGCCGGAGACAGGCACGGTCACCTGGGGGTCTCGCGACAGCTGCGCCAACATCCTCAGAGCAATTGGTTTGACCGCTGGGCCACAAAATCCGCCGTGGCTCGAAACGTCCCCGACACGGGGAAGTGGTACCAGCCGGTCGAGGTCGACACCGATGATGCTCTGAAGCGTGTTGATCAGCGATAGCGCCGTCACATTGGCGCGGCACGCTGCCTCGGCCGGCTCCGTCACGTCCGTGATGTTGGGCGTGAGCTTCGCAATGACCGGAATACTAGCGGCGTCCATTACCCAGTGAACCAGTTCCTCTAATACTTTGGGTTCTTGCCCGACGGCCGATCCCATCCCCCTTTCGCACATTCCGTGTGGGCAGCCGAAGTTGAGCTCCAGGCCGTCAGCTCCAGTGTCTTCTGAGCGTTTGATGAGGGTCACCCAATCGTCACGAGATTCAACCATGAGCGACACAATCAAGGCGTGTCCGGGATAACGCTTTTTGACCTCCGTTATTTCACGTAGATTCACGTCGAGCGGTCGGTCGGTGATGAGTTCGATGTTAGTTAGACCCATCATGCGCTGACCGGTGTAGTCGATCGATCCCAGCCGACTGGAAATGTTCACTATCGGATCTCCGAGCGTCTTCCACACGGCTCCACCCCATCCTGCGTCGAACGCTCGCATGACCTGCTCGCCGCTGTTGGTTGGCGGAGCGGACGCGAGCCAGAACGGGTTGGGGCTCTTGATTCCCGCAAAGTCAACTGAGAGATCAGGCATTTTTCCCTCCGCTGTCCGATCCCATGAGCATGGCATCAATTGCCGTCGCCGCCCGCTGGCCCTCTGCCACCGCGTTGACGACCTCTTTGCCTCCGTTGCACGCGTCACCAGCTGCAAAGATCAGGGGGTTACCGGTGACTCCAGTTTCCTCGTCGGCGACGATGTGTCCCCGGCCATCACATTCGACGCCAGGAAACATGTTCACTAGCTCCAGCAACCTGGCCTGGCCTATTGCGACGATTACGAGATCCGTTCGGATCTCATCCAACTCGTGATCCGTCGGTTTGCCATTGCGAGCGCGAACGAGAGCGAGCGAGTTCACGGTACCGTTCTGGCTGACGACCTCTTTGACAATCGCGTTCGGCACCAGCACAACCCCTTCTTTCTTTGCCTGCGTCCATTCGTGCCCGTAGCCGCGCATCTCTGCCTCGCTGCGCCGGTAGACCAACCTCACATGCTCTACGCCGAGCTGAGCTAATTCACGAGCTGCGTCGAGCGCTGTGTTTCCGCCACCGATAACCGCAGCATGTCGTACGGAATCCAGTGACATCTTTGGATCGGTTTTCATGCGTCGAATCCACTCCACCGCGCCTAATACACCGGCTGTGTCCCGTGCGAGAGCATCCATCTGAGAGTCTTCGCCCAGACCCGGACCCAGAAATACTGCGTCATGTTTCTCAAGCAGCTCGTCGGCGGAGATATCTTTGCCTACCTCTACCCCGGTCTCGATCTTCACGCCCAGCGACCCGATGAACTCCACTTCATGGAGGACCTCGTCAGCGGGCATCTTGTACGGCGCGACGCCGGTTGTATTGAGTCCGCCGGGGAGCGTACCCTTCTCGTATATCACCGCCTCATGGCCCAGCAGGGCCAGTCTTCCCGCGCAGGCGAGAGAAGCGGGACCAGCGCCTACCAGACCGATACTTTTTCCCGTCGCATGCTTTCGTTCGAGCTCGACGTAGCGGGCACCGTTTTCCGTTGCGTAACGCTGGAGCCTCCCGATGGAGATGGGAGTGCGTCCCCAGGTCGTATACACGCAGTCGCCTTCGCACAGCACTTCAACAGGACAGACTCGCGCACAGCTTTCTCCGAGGAGATTCGCTGACAAAATCGTTTTGGCCGACCCGCGAACGTTGCCGCTGGCGATCTTCTTGATGAACGTTGGAATGTCGATTGATGTCGGACATGCGTGGACACAGGGCGCGTCGAAGCAGTAGAGACAGCGGTTGGACTCCGCCAGTGCTTCGCCGAGATCGTACGGCGGGTACTTGTCAGAAAATTTGGTTTCGAGACGATCCGGAGATAGAGGATAGGCAGTTTTGGTCATGTTCACCCGTCTGCCATCGCCTCCAGCGAATCCGCGAATGCCTTCAGGGCCTCGTCAATTTCGGCCGGACCAACGGTGAGTGGTGGGGAGATTCTTATGACGTTGCCGTGGAGACCTCCTTTACCAATCAACAGGCCTCGCTTCTTGGTTTCTTCGAAGAAACGCAGTGTGGCCTTGGGATCCGGAGTGCGGTCTCCTTCCGCTTCGTCGACTACAAACTCAATGGCCTGCATCAGTCCCTTACCGCGTACGTCCCCCACTCGGTGGGGAAACCGGATTTTGAGTTCCTGTAGACCATCACGCAGTCTGCTACCCATGAGTTCGGCGTTGCCGGCGAGATCTTCGTCCTCTATCACCTGAAGCGTAGCGTTCGCCGCAGCGCATGACATCGGGTTACCACCGAACGTCGAGATCGTCAGTTTCTGAAACGCATCGGCTATTTCTTCATTCGCAATGGTTACGCCAAGCGGCATTCCGTTGGCCACTCCCTTGGCCATCGTCATGATCTCGGGTTCGACTCCCCAGTGCTCGATTCCGAACATCTTGCCGCCGGTGCGGCCGAAACCGGTCTGAACCTCGTCGCAGATAAAAACACCTCCATAACGACGCACTATTTCGACGGCAATCTCGAAGTATTCGGGTGGAGGTGTGATAAATCCGCCGACACCCTGAATCGGTTCTGCAATGAATCCGGCTATTTCCCCGGACGTGGTTGTTTGAATAAGCTCTTCGATATCGCTCGCGCACTTGATCCCGCAGTCGGGGTATTTCAGCCCCAGCGGGCACCGATAGCAGTAGGGTGAGAGGGCATGCTTGATGCCGCCGATTGGAGACTGAACGGCGCGCCACGAAGCGTGACCTGTGAGTGCCTGCGCCATTACGCCGCGGCCCGAATACCCATGGCGCAGAGCGATGATTTCTTGTGCTCCGGTGTAGATCTGCGCCAGGACGACTGCAGTTTCATCTGCGCTCGTACCGGACGCAGTAAAAATACTCTTCTTCAACCTGCCCGGAGTTATGTTTGCTATTCTTTCCGCTAGCTCGACGGTGGGCAGTGTCGGGTAGACAGAAGACACGTGGCCGAGCCGGTCAATCTGTGCCTTGAGAGGTTCAGTAACTCGCGGGTCGCAGTGGCCGATCGATATCGTCAGGATGCCGCCGAAGAAATCCAGGAAACTTCTTCCTTCGATATCGGTGACGCGCAAGCCGTCACCACTCTCGAGGACTATCGGGTCTTGGTAGTAGTTCGCGACCGCCGGCAGGAGGTATTCTTTATGTTTACGCACTACCTCCGCAGACTTCATCTCTATCTTTGCTCCGCTCATTTGAAAGTTCTTTCGAGATAGCGTCCGGCGCCTTTTTCCACTTTCAGGTCGCCGTTCTGGTATTGGACCCGACCGTTAACCACGACGGACGATGCCTGTCCCTGCACCTCGAATCCTTCAAAGATGTTGTAATCGACGTTGTGGTGATGTGTCTTTACTGAAATGGTTCCCGTCGCATCGGGATCCCAGACCACGAGATCGGCGTCGGCGCCGACTGTCACGGAGCCTTTGCGCGGATAGAGTCCAAAAATTTTCGCCGCTCGGGTAGACGTCATGTCAACGAACTGATTCAAGTCTAGACGGCCGGTGCGAACGCCATAGGTGTAGAACAAGGACAGTCTGTGTTCGATTCCGGCCGCTCCATTGGGAATCTTCCGGAAGTCGTCCTTACCCATTTCCTTCTGTCCTTTCAGGTTGAAAGGGC
>JACZUR010000177.1 GCA_022573095.1 Gemmatimonadota bacterium
TAATCATCGGCTTGGCTGGATGGGAGGAATTGATCCTGCTGGGGGTTGGGCTGGTGGCGCTAGCGTTGGAGGTGTTTGTCGTACCGGGGTTCGGGATCGCCGGACTAATCGCCATGTTCAGCATCGGGGCGGCCGTCTTCTTGGCGCTGATTGGAAGCCTCGCAACATGGCCCGATATCGCGCGAGCCGCAGGAATAGTGATGACGGCTATCGTCATCACCACTATGACAATCTATCTAGTTTTCCGACACCTACCCACAGCCGACCGGTGGGGCGGAGTCTTTCTCAAGGCAGCCACCGCCAAGGCCGAGGGCTATATTGCTGCGCCAGCGCGATCCGACCTGGTGGGGCTGGATGGCGTTGCGGCAACGGACTTACACCCTTCGGGAGTCGTCATAGTTGGCAACGAGCGAATGGATGTTGTCTCGGAAGGCGGATTTGTAAACAAGGGTAGCAAGGTGCGGTTTGTTCAATCGGACGGTTATCGCCACGTGGTCCGTGCAACAGGCACCGACACAACGGCATAGAGGAGATTGAGTTAATGAAAGATGCAGCAGAGTTGTTGGGGGCGGGACTGATCTTCATAATCATAGCCGCAGTCATATTTGCATGGATACTGTTCAGCTTTGTCCCAATCAGACTCTACATCGAAGCGTGGGCGTCTAGGTCCCATGTTTCTCTGGGTACTCTCGTCGGAATGAGGTTGAGAAAGGTTGACCCAAAGTCTGTAGTGAGGCCGCGTATCAACGCGACGAAAGCCGGGATTGATCTGGATATCGACTCTCTCGAGGCTCATTACCTGGCCGGAGGTGACGTTCACAGAGTTGTCGGTGCTCTGATATCAGCAGACAAAGCAGGAATCGACCTGGGTTTCCAGCAGGCGTGTGCTATTGACCTCGCCGGCCGCGACGTTCTGGAAGCGGTTCAGGTATCAGTTAATCCCAAGGTTATCCAGACGCCCAGGGTTGCTGCTGTCGCGAAGGACGGAATCCAGCTCATAGCTATTGCGAGAGTGACGATCAGAGCGAACATCCACAGACTCGTAGGAGGCGCCGGCGAGGAGACCATACTAGCTCGCGTCGGCGAAGGGATCGTCTCCACCATCGGCTCTGCGCCAAGCCACAAAAAGGTACTCGAGAATCCGGATGCCATTTCTAAGACAGTGCTCGCCAAAGGGCTGGACAGCGGCACGGCGTTCGAGATTCTGTCGATTGACATCGCAGACGTCGACGTTGGAAAGAATATTGGAGCCGAACTGCAAACCGACCAGGCCGAGGCGGACAAACGCATCGCCCAGGCGAAGGCGGAGGAAAGACGCGCGATGGCGGTCGCCGAAGAGCAGGAGATGAAGGCAAGGGTGGGAGAGATGCGAGCCAAAGTAGTCGAAGCCGAGGCGCAGATACCACTTGCGATGGCCGATGCATTCCGTAGTGGGAACCTTGGCATAATGGACTTCGCCCGGTTCCGCAACATGGAGAGCGACACCAAGATGCGCACCAGCATCTCGAGCAGAGACGTGAAGTCCAAGGATTCTGACTCCGAAACCTAAGCATGGACTTCGGCGATCTCCTCCAAATACTAATCGGCGCGGCGTTCGTCCTCTTCTGGCTGTTTGGAGGGAAGAAAAAGCCGCGACGCCGCCCCGCCGTTCAGCAGGCTGATCGTTCCGGCGATGACCTCACCGGGGAGGGGGAGGTCATCGCCGGCAGTCCCGATCTGACGTCCACAGAGAGGATGATTCGAGAGGCGCTCGGCCTCCCGACCGAACCGACCAAACCGACCGAACCGACCCAACTGGAGCCCGTGAGCACCAGTGCGCCGGAGGCACCTGCGACAGAGCGGATGATTCGAGAGGCGATCGGCCTCCCCACCGAACTGGAGCCCGTGAGCACCACTGCGCCGGAGGCGCCTCCAGCTGAGATATTCGAAACCGAAGCTGCGTCGCTCGAATCCTTACAGGTCGACAGCCAAGAAAGACACAGTGAGTTTCACGAGCAATACGTAGACAAGTTCGAGCCGACGAAAGTCTCCGGAGGCGCCCAAACCGCGGTACCCGAAATCAACTCGAGCGCTGCAAGAAAAGGCATATTGTGGCAGATAATTCTGGGTCCTCCCAAGAGCCTGGAATAGGGCTGGTGGGTCGAGACTCCGAACTGGAAAGACTATCTGGTTATTAGGATGCGGCCGACCCGGCCGTTGAAGTCGTCGTCAATCGCAGCGAGTCCCTCAGGTACCATCCATTCCCCACCATCAACCCGAACGTTCAACAGGTGAGACCCCTCCGATGCCTGGACGCGTACTTCCCACACCCCCGGAGCCACCTCGATCATGCGTACGGGCCGCCAATCGGTGAACGAACCACTCAACTCGACTACGGTGGCCCGCGGCCCAACAAATCGGAATGTCCTCAAGCTGTCGCTCTCCGAAAAGACACTTAGAGCGCGGGACCTGCGCGGTATGGGGCGCGCCACGCGCGCGGGAGAGGCTGTAAACGGTACCGGAGCCAGACGCATGCCGAACGTCATGTAGCTGCCCCCGGGAAGCGCCTGCGCCGGATCGACAGCATACTTCCCAGCGCTAGCTACAAGGGCCATTCGATGATTCAGCCAAAAATTGGCTCCTGCCGCCCATATGAGGACATTCGCCGCCGCCCCGTCAAACTGTCCGCCGATGGAGCCCTCCAGCTCGAGGGATCGCCAGAAATACCGGACAGATGATTCAGTTCGGAAATACGACTTGCCCTCATCTGCACCCGCTTCCGTTTCATACCTGGAACGCACAACCACAATCCGGGTCTCGACGTTGCGCAGATTGAGCCAGAGCCCGGCATCTTGACGTACCAAGTTCTGCCAGAAGAGCCCGTTCCAGACACGAGCGCCGCTCGCACCAACCCACACTCCGCGATTGCGACTAGCATAGTGCGCGCGCCCCTGGGCGGCGAACTCACTCCCAGCCGTAGTTATGCGGTTTGAATTCGCCTCACCGAGGACCGAAAACTCAGCCCGAAACCCGTGCGCGGCAGGCGAGAGCAACGAGGCTGCAGCAAGTATACGGGTACCCCATCCCTCGTTTTCAAAACGAGAAAAGGTGGCCGCCGAGACCACCCTAGCCACACCTTCAGTAAAACTGACGCGAGGAGAGATACTGTAAACGTAAAAGGCAGGTGCATCCTCGTAATCAATGCTCCCTGCCCCAAAATCAATCGACGCGACCACCTGCGCGTCCATCCCCGTCCAAGCGGAGGCAATTCCGATGGCCAGGGAAACTGAACTAACACGCCAACGCATGTTATGGAGTTTACTGGTCTCGCACGGGCGCCGCAACCGGGGGAATGCCAACAGCCGGAGGTAGAACACCTCCAGGCGGGGGTACGATCGATGGTGAGCCCGACCGTATAGCAGTTGCCTGCACCGGCGGATATCCGGCCTGAATATCACTGCTGACATTTCTCAAGAGGTTGTCCAATTCAGCGTCGGAAGCTCCGGATTCCGTGAGCGCCAGCACCGCGCTCGCCGCGGTACCAGGCGGAACACCCAAGGCCACCAGATCAGTGAGAACGGCCAGTGGAACGAGCGAGGACATATTGGGCCGTGACAGGACCACGGTTTCGATACGTTCCGCCGAGGCCCCCGCACGTACGGCGCCGGCGCCGGCGAGGAGCTCGTAGTCATCCGCTTCGCCACCCAAAATTGAGCGCGCAACCTGGATATCCGCCAGGAGCCGCGCAACCGCTTGGACGATCTGATCCCCGGGGGCGCCCTTGCTGGCACCCTCGAGCGCTTTATCGACCAGAGGCTCGGTGGGCAGCTCATCTGCAAGAGCTGAGCCGATCAACTGTTCGACGCGGCGCTGCGTGGCGCTGTCCAGACGGCCAGCCAGCCGTGATTCCTGGGCTATCAGAGACCCGGCGCCAACCGAAAGAGTTAGTCCGAAGACAAGAAAACGCATCAAACCGTTCATAGTTCTGGAACCGTTATAACCGAACTCGGCCTCCCGAAATCACTTTGCAGCGCGCGTGGCGCACCGGGATCGGCTACCCACTGCTCGCCGTCGACAATAAAGGTGTACTGGTAACGTCCCGGAACCAGCGGTACCGCGGCGGCCCACTCATCCAAGGCGCTCGTCCTGCTAAGAGGCGTAGCTTCCGCATCCCAGTCATTAAAGTCGCCTACGATAGACACATCGCTCGCCTCCGGCACCTCCAGCGAAAAAACGATCATGCGCGCACCGTTCTCAAAACTGGATGCGATCTGCTCAGGCACCGCGCCGGAACTCGCCCAGGCCCACATCCCGACCGCGGCGCCAACCAAGACAACAAGGCCAAAGGCGGGAGACAAACGCACCGGGTGAGTTGTCAGCAACCAACCCACCAGATTCGCCATACGCCCGAACCTGGGAATCGCACGCACGGATTTCATCACGCGCTCATCCAAGGCCGGATTGAAGCGGACCGGCCGCCTCAACTCATGCGCCGCGTTCTCGATCAATTCATTGAAACCGTTCACTTCACTCACGATACACACCTTCCAAAAGCTCTCGCATCCGGGTACACGCTCTGTTCACTCTCATCTTCAGAGCCGAAATTCCGACACCCGTCAGGTCAGCTATTTCCTCGTACCTCAGTTCCTCCACGTGCTTGAGGATAAAGGCCTCTCGCTGATCCGGAGGGAGTTCGGCGAGCGCCTTCTCAATTTCCTCTCTCCACGCGTACCCCTCGGAGGGGAAATTGGCGGCGTTCTGAAGCGCCAACTCGTCGCCAACAAAGAGGCGCTCGCGGCGCCCACGGGTCGCACCCACGGTCCGGCAGCGGTTGACCAGTATCTTGAACGCCCAGCGATCAAAAAGCTCGGGATCGTGGCAATTCCGCAGCGACCGAAACGCGCGCACAAAGGTGTCCTGCAACACCTGCTCGGCGTCCT